>NZ_VOZH01000018.1:0-78598 GCF_013419875.1 Acinetobacter sp. YH12049
TGTTCAAATGGCTATTCTACGTTTGATTGGTTTTGGAAAAAAAGAAGAATTTAAGAAAGTGCTAGCAATTTTAAGAAAGAAAAAGCCTGATAGGACAAGGATCCTATGAAATTTGTCGTGTACAGAGCCAAAATAGATATAAAAAAACCGCCAGAAGGCGGTTTTTTTATTGGGACTTTATCGTGGAAATATTTAAGCAAAATGACCATGTTGAAAATCATAAAATGCCTGACGTATTTCATCTTCAGTATTCATGACGAATGGTCCATGTGCCGCAATAGGTTCATTTAAAGCTTCGCCACTTAAAATAAGCAGTTTGGTTGCTTCAAAAGATTTAAGTTTCAAGCACGATACTTGGTCACTGACATATAAAGTCTGTTTCGCATCAAAGCGTTGACCTTCGATTTCGATCGCGCCACTTAATACTAAAATCATGTTATTCCACTGTGGGTTGAATGAAAATTCCTGTTCAACATTTGCATTCAAGCGCACATCCAAGACATTCATTGGGCTAAAGGTTTCAGCTGCACCCATTGTGTCTTCAAATTGGCCAGCAATGACGCGTACCACGACTGCATTTTGTGCAAGTTTAACTTCAGCAATATTGGCTGTAGTCAGTTCTTGGTAGCGAGGTTCAGTCATTTTGGCATGACTAGGTAAATTGACCCAAAGTTGTACCATGTCTAAATTTCCGCCAGTTTTGGCAAAATCTTTAGAATGGTGTTCTTCATGCATAATGCCTCGACCCGCGGTCATCCATTGCACTTCGTCTTTGGCAATACTGCCGTGATTTCCTTTAGAGTCAAAATGCTCCAATTCACCTTCATAAACAATGGTCACTGTTTCAAAGCCACGGTGTGGATGTGACCCAACACCACGTTGATGATGACTTGGAGAGAAATGATATTGGCCGGTATAGCCCATAACGAGGAATGGACTGGTTTGATTGCCCATTTCTTGCATAGGGAGCATAGAGTTTGTTGGGAAGCCATCGCCCACCCAAGTGCTACGATCACTATGATAAACACGTTTGATTGAATTCATAATTCAGCCCTCAATATATTGCTTCTGAGATCTATTATTGAGGTATAGTGAGGGAATGACAGGGCGAAAAACTCAACAGATTATTCTAAAAATGAAACAATCATGCAAAATTTAAATGACTATTACTATTTCGTGCAAGTGGTGAAATACCAAGGTTATACCAAAGCTAGTGAAGCATTGGGTATTACAAAATCTAAACTATCACGCCGTATCACAGAATTAGAGACCCGTTTGGGGTGCGTCTGATTCAGCGTAATACGCGTAAATTTACAGTAACTGAAATAGGACAACAGTTCTATTTGCATTGCTTAAAAATTTTAGAGGAAGTCAGCGAAACGGAAAACTTTGTGCTTAGTACGTTGAATGACCAACTCTGTGGCCAAATTAAAATCTCTTGTCCTGTGGCTTTGGTGGAAATGCCTGTTGCCAAAATGGTCACTGATTTTATGCAGCAATATCCAGACATCAGTGTGCATCTGATGGCGACCAATCATCGGGTTGATGTCATTGAGGAAGGCGTAGATTTAGCCATTCGTGTTCGTAATATGCCTTTAATGGATAGTGATTTGATCGTTCGAGATTTAGATGCTTGTGATCATGTTTTAGTGGCATCGCCACAACTTTTCTTCGAGCGTGAAATGCCACAGCAATTGGCTGAGATTCAAAATTTTCCGTGTATTGGTTTTGATCGGCCTAAACATTTTTGGGATTTTCGACATCGTGAAAAAAGTGAAACCCAACAAATTGAATTTCATCCACGCTTAAGAACTGACAGTTTTGGTGCGATGATTTCTGCTGCTCTTTCTGGCGTGGGAATCGCTTCTTTGCCCAAAGTGTTTGTACGTGATGCTTTAAAAAGTGGTGAGTTAATTGAGCTATTTCCTGAATGGCAATTGCCGCAAGGGGTCATCCATGTTGCATACGCGACACGACAAGGTATGCTGCCGGGTGTACGTGCGATGTTAGATCATTTGATTTCAGGTTTTAAGGCCTTAGATATAGATCATCCGTAATTTGAGCAGTGTTCTTATTGTTTTCATATTCTAATTATTTTGGGTTATTGCTCAAACACGGATTTTACAGGGTTATTTATTTTTTATTGTTGGCATGAAGTTCAACATTAGTATGGTCGTCCTCCTGCTAAGCTAATTCGCTTTAATAAGCGGCGTTGGTCTGAAGGGAAAGGGCGGCGTGAGTGTAATGTCGCTTGGTTATCCCAAAATACAATGTCACCTTCTTCCCATTGATGTTCATATCGAAACTCAGGTTTCAATAAATGTTCACGTAAAGATGCAATCAACTCACTGCCCGACTGATCATCGTAGTGAACCAATTCCACTTCAGATCGTTCATTTAACCACAGACCTTTACGGCCACTTTCTGGATGGGTACGTACAAGCGGATGTGGATAGGCATGTCCAACAATCGGTTGGTCTTTGAAACGGTAAAGCGGTGTAGCGCCATATCCCGTTGTGCCTTTATTATTTTTGGCACGGACAAATGGGTTGTATGTAATGAGTTGAAGTTGGTCTAAATGTTTTTGTGTCGCTTCATCTAAAGCTTCATAGGCTTTAATGGTGTTATACCATGAGGTTTGTCCACCGTCTTGTGGCAGTTCAATGGCATAGAGTAATGAACCAAAAGATGGCAGCGGAGTCCACTGATGGTCTGCATGCGCAGCCAATTCACCATGTCCAGTATAGTCACCTTTGCCGACTGCATTTGAAACAGGTACGACGTCTGGTGGTGTACCGGTATCATCTTGTGATGCTAGCACAGGAATATCTGCACCGGGACGGAAGATTGAACCGAAGTAACTTGCAAACGCGAGATACTGTAAATCATCTAGACTTTGATGTTTAAAAATTAAAATCAAGTGTTCTGCCAACGCTTGTTTTAAACGGTAGATGGTTTCCCCAGACTGTGCTTTACGCGCATCTAAACCATAAACCACAGCCCCCAAAGCTTGGTCATGTTGCACTTCAATACGAATTTCATTGCCATCTTGAAATTGTTCTGCTTGATGCCAACGTGGAGCATCATGGATGGCTTGTAAAAGTTGAGTCAATGCGGTCATTTCATAAGTTCTCAAATTGTTCTTTATTGAGACTTAATCTATGGAAGAAAGCACAGGTTGGAAAATTAAAAAATAAGCTAAGTTTATGAAAAACCTTACTATTAATACTAATATGCTGAAAATGCAGCTTTTATTGAATCGTGTAGAAAATAGCTCAAAAACTGCTGTTGTAGTGTTGATAAAACAGCAGTTTGAATTGGAATTAAGGCTTCTATGCGTCTTTAATGTGCACAAAACGCTTGGTTAAAGTATTCGAATAATTCAGGCGTTTGGCTCCATAAGCCGATGGACAATGCCAACAAGGCCAGAATACTGATGCCAATACTGAGTCGGAACCATAATGTTGAATTAGTCATGAATGACACTTTCCTCATTAACCATGAAATGTACCAATACTCCAAAAATACTCAGGACAATCGAAAAAATCCAAATGGCATTATAGTTACCGGTTATATCGTGGTTCACACCACCCAACCAACCACCAAAAAATGAACCGACTTGATGAGTAAAGAATACGATACCACTTAGCATACTGAGATATTTAACGCCAAACATATTGGCTACAATACCGTTGGTGAGCGGTACGGTAGAAAGCCATAGTAGACCCATAATGACGCCAAATGCATAGATTGTCCATGTGCTTAAAGGCAGCAAAAGAAAGGCAATAATGGCAATGCCACGTAAACCATACAGTCCCATTAACAGCTTTGGTTTGGAATATTTGCCGCCAAGCCAACCTGCTGTGTAAGTGCCGACAATATTAAACAGTCCAACGAGCGCTAGGAAAATAGTGCCTGTAGTAGCATTAAAGCCATGATCGATTAAATATCCCGGAAGATGGATGCCAATAAACACGACTTGGAAGCCACAGACAAAGAAACCAAGTGCTAGAAACCAAAAGGGTTTATGCTCCCAAGCCAATTGCAAAATTTGTTTAAAAGTCAGATAGGCTTCATGTGGATTGGTAGTATTTGGTGCAACATACATTGGTGCTTTTAGCATCCAAGCTAAAGGAATAATAAGTGCAATTAAAATGGCGCTGACCACTAAAGCTGAAGACCAACCAAATTTTTGCAGTAGTAGTAATGTAGAGGGCAGCATAATGAACTGACCAAAAGAACCTGCAGCACTGGCAATACCCATGGCTAAACTACGTTTTTCTGGATGCGCTGCACGTCCTACGGCCGAGAGTAATACTGGAAATGAAGTGGCCGAGAGAGCCAAACCTAGGATTAAACCTGCGCTTAAATTAAGCAGTAAACCGGTGGAGCTGACGGCCATGAGTAATAGTCCGAGAGCATATAATGCACCACCGACGGCGACCACGATCTTACTGCCATATTTATCTGCAAAAGCCCCAGTAATCGGCTGCACAGCACCCCAAATTAAGTTTTGCATGGCAATGGCAAGGCTAAATACGTTATGTCCCCAACCAAATTCATCACTCATCGGCACGAGATAGAGGCCAAATGCATGACGCACCCCTAAAGACAATGCCAAAATAATTGCACTGCCAATGAGCATGTAAATCAGGGGCTTCGAGAAACGAGTATCAGACATACAGCAGTCTACATTCTTTAAATTTAATCCAATGGTATTCGAATAAACGCAGAGTTGCGATTAAATTTAATTCACCAAACAATAAATTTTTTTTATAGGTAACTATGGATGAATAAAGGAAATTGACACAGCGGAAATTCAAAAGTGTCTAAAAGAGTTAGAAAAGGTATCTCAGAATAAAAGACCATATATAGCCTAATAAAAAAGACGGCTGTAGCCGTCTTTTTTTATTTAGGTTATTAATTAGAAACGCATACCGATACCTGCATATGCAAGAATTGGATTTACTTCAATATCGGCTTTAGATTTAATCAGTTCGCCGTGTGTCGCATCTGTAACGGTAATGGTTGTTTCATTTTGTAGGTGTGCATAGCTGACAGAACCTACAGCAAACCATTTGTCGTTGAAGTCATAGGTGAAGCCCACCGTCGCAACTGGAGCAAATACATCAGTTGCCTCTAAATCAACTTTTGGATTTGCCTTACTTGGTTTTCCTTCCAAAGAGGCGCCTGCATTACCTTCTTTAATGTTGGCAATCATGTGACCTGCGGCAATCAAATCTTTCTCAATTTGTGGATTCATTTCCAATTCATTGAAGTAGGCATACATCACGCCTAGACCCACATAGGGACGGAATTTATTGACGCCAGTTTTACCAAAGTGATATTGGATTTCAGCAGCCGGAGTCCATGCACGTGCAGAAGCTGCTGCACCATGTGCGCCTAAGTCGGTAATGAAAATATCATTTTCAAGTTCTAGATTTCCAAGTGCGCCGCCTAGTGGTTTTGCAATGGCTGAAAAGGGCGCGTAAATTTTCCCTGAGCCTTGTAAATCAACTTTTGGCGGAATACCCGCTTTCATTTCTAATGATACATTGTCAGTGAAGAAATAGTTGGTCATGATCCCAAGAGTAGTAACATCATCTGCTTCAAGACCGGTCCCTGGATTGTCCCATTGTTCAAGTCCTGAAATAGTGGCTTTACCACTCATTGCAGCAGGAACAGTGTCCAAAGTATTTAGTGCAACTTCTAGTAGGGGCGGAACTTTGTACCCTTCTCGAATATTGTCTTTTACTGTTTGTGAGCTAACATTGCCAACTTCTGCCTCATAGCCTTCATTGATGGCAGTATTTACACGGAATGGTTGTGCTTTACCTTGTGGCATAACATGTAGAGCACCGACAGAGACAGAAAAACGTTTGAAGCCATCGCCATCTTTTAAACTAAAATATGGTGAGTCTGCATGACTGATGATTGGTAGGGCAGCCATAGAAGCAGCAATGCACAATACACTTTTTTTCATTTTAAAGGACTCCATGTCCGTAAATTGATAATAATTTTTCTAAGTGCTCATTATTCAAAATTAGTGCGTAAAAAATGTTATAGAAAACAAGAATAAACGTAATAGTCCTGTAACATTCTTGATGATTTGTATTATTTGAAGGTTTTAATTAGGTATTTGTGTAAAAAAATCGAACATTTTTGAAATTTAGAAATGTTTCTATCTATTTGTATATATTCAATATTTATTGACATAAGTGACAGTGTGTTGGTTGATTTGGGTCAATAAAATAGTTTAAAACGACCATATTCAAAGCACTTTTTTGTGCTGTTGTCCTCTATAGTATAAAAATTCATAGCTGATCATTGAGTCTTTATATGCCAATCGAGGCTATTCACTCAAAGCCTTTTACACCAAAACCATTTTTTTTGTACAATAGCGCCAGATTCAATTGAGTTATTCGTATGAGTACGCAAAACCCTCCCAAGAAAAAGGCTTTAGTCAATTTGCCTTTTCCGATTAAAAAAGCTGAAGATAATGCTTCGGATGAAATCTTTGAAGATATGCGTCCAAAACCTCAGCGTTATGCTGACCGTACTTGGATGCCACCACGCGGTACACGTCGTTCGATGGGTAAGCGTTAAAAGATTTAAATAAAAAAGCCATGGTTCAAACCATGGCTTTTTATTGCAAATTATTGATGTTAATTGCGTATTTCAGACTGAATTCTTCGGTCTTTATTGAGATAATACTTTTTCTTCTGACGATACATATCCAGATCTGCACGTTTAAGCATATCGTCCATCCGCTCATTCAGCTCATTGGTGGCACAGCCAATCGAGATACTCATCGGTTGATGAGAATAAAATTGGTTATCGACCAATAATAACTCATTCAAACTTTGTAAGCAGTTTTGCAGCGCTGCATCATCTGCACCAGGTAATAGAATGACAAATTCATCACCGCCAATGCGCGAAGCAGAATAGGGCGTATGCTGAATAAGTTGGTTTAAAATGTTGCCCAGACGTCTGAGGATACTGTCACCAGCATCGTGCCCAATACTGTCATTGAGTTCTTTTAGTCCATTTAAATCAATAAAAATACAAGAAACAGGACGTAATTGATTGCGTTCGAGACGATTGAGTTCTGCGATATAAAATGAACGGTTATAGAGTTTGGTCAGGACGTCATGTTTACCTAAATATTCAAGATAATTTTCAGCCTTTTTACGTGCGGTAATATCAGTCAGAGCAACCTGCACGGTGCTCCAGTCGTCGAGATAATCAGGAAATACGGTAAATTGCAGCAAGACATGGCGAATACTGCCATCAAGTGCATAATTTACGGCTTCACGTTGATGATGTAGATTGCCATTCCAAAGTTCAATCAACTGTTCTTTAAAGGTTTGCAGCATTTCTTTGGCAAACACTTTATGTACATTTTTGAGCAATATTTCTTTGTTCGGAGCGCCAAATAAATCAAGCGTGGCTTGATTGACGTCAACGATCAGTATTTCTTTAATGCACTCTTGTACAAAATCGGGATGAACATCCAAAAAAGTGACAAAGTCTTCGATTTCTAAAGCGCGTAGCTGATCTAATTTGATTTTAATCCGGCTAAAATCTTCGACCCAAAGTGAGGTCGGAGAATAATGAAAACGCGCTTCTGCCAAATGACGACTTTGTTCTTGTAAACGGCAAGCTTCAGTATAAGAGGTGATATCTTCAGTCGTAATTAAGACGGCAGATAAATCCTGCTCATGACTCGGTAGCACAATGCCTTTGAGTTGAATGTCTAGGCGTTGTCCACTGAGCGTATAGTTCACAGCAGAATGGGAAAAATGCGTTTCACCATTCCACAATGCAACCAATTCTCTAATGTGTGTTTGACACATCTCCGCCTGAAAAACTAAATCCAGGTTTTGACATAAATGTTCAAAGTCACGTGCTTGATACAGTTCTAGTGTTTTTGTGTTGACCTGTAAGATTTTTATTTTTCTCGCACATTGCAAAATACGAGATTCATCTTGTTGAAGAAAAGTGGCGAGATCCTGCACACCTTGTTGACGCCAGAGATCAAATTGTTTTTTGACTTCACTGTAATCTTCAAGCCACATGGCAATGGGGGATAGCTCAAAAAAAGGAGAATCTAGCATGTCTATTTTATGTGCTCGTCATTCTTTATGATAATGTCAGCAAGTAGTATAAGACGAAAAAAATGATATTAAAATAATGTGATATGTAAAATAAGTTTTATTTTTAATGTGACTTAAGTCACTAAAAACCATTAAACAACCGTAGAAAAAAAGCCAATGTAGACTTTGGCTTTTTTAGGGGGGAGATATGGTGAAAAAAGTCTTTAGCGGCTGGCTTTACGAGCTTTATTTTCAGGTCTTGGTGCAGCGATTTCACGTTCAGCTTTCCAAACATCCATGAAATCTTTTTCATTAATATTGTACAGTTCAAGTAGGGCTAAAATGACGCCGCCAAACATCATTGGGCCTTCTGAGTTGCTTTGAAACTCAAATATTTTCCCATTCAATGCATGCAAAATATCTTCAATTTCAAAAATACGGTCACGACCATTGCTATCTGTCGGGTACATTTGGGTATTCAGCACAATTTTCGCAAGACTTTTTTCATTATCTGTTAAGGCCAGAACATCAACCAATTCATCTGCCGAAGGTGCAAAAATTACCGAGTCTTGAAAAATTGTATGTAGAAGTTTCGAAGTAAGTTTAGGTAAAGCTTTTTCAACGAAAGGACGGAATGAAATTGGAAAAATAACATTTCTGGAAATCCCCTTAAACATGGGAGCAATTTCTTCAACTTTATAGCCAGCGACACCACAGCCAATCGACGTAATGAAATATTTGGTCTTGGGGTGATTCTTGGTATAGATTTTAAAATCATCGACATAGTGTTGAATTTGTGACAACGGCATTTGTTGTAAATGCTCATTCATGGTTGGAATCGCAAAACTTTGACCTGCCCATCCACGACCAATACCATTCATTGCGCCAAAATGCTCTAGTGCGGTACGCGCTGCACCGCCAGCATGTTGACCTGCCATATTGCTGCCAAAAACAAAAATGGTATCTTCAGCTAAGTTTTTAACAATACTTTCGTCATGATATTGATAAGTCATAAAGTTTGATCTGTGGCGTCCTTTTGTCCATGTTGCAGGTGAAATTTACCTAGGTCAAGTATCAATCTGGGGTAAATGAACGCTTTATCTATGAGTTTTTTAGCTCAAAGAGTTTCTTCGAAAAAAATTGGCTCAATTAGGTGCTTTATAATTTTGAAGATGATGAAAAAATCTAGAAACTTATACTAAATAAAGATTAATTCTGTCTGTAAGAGACTTTGGCTTTTTACATAAATTTAGCGTTGTTTTGTGCAACTTTGCCCTCATAATAAAGCCCTATAAAAACTGTTGAAGAAGAGTGTGATGCAGGAACAGCCTTTTGAACTGGTAACACAATATCAGCCCGCAGGTGATCAGCCTCAAGCGATTGAGAAATTGGTCAAGGGGATTGAGAAAGGAATGCATGACCAGTTGCTTTTAGGGGTAACTGGTTCGGGTAAAACCTATACCATGGCAAATGTGATCGCTCGCACGCAACGTCCAACGATTATTATGGCGCATAATAAAACTTTGGCTGCGCAGCTTTATGGCGAGTTTAAAGCCTTCTTTCCGCATAATGCCGTGGAATACTTCGTCAGTTATTATGACTATTATCAACCCGAAGCCTATGTTCCATCTTCAGATACTTTTATTGAAAAAGATTCATCGATTAATGATCACATTGACCAAATGCGTCTTTCGGCAACACGGGCATTATTAGAGCGACGTGATGCAATTATCGTAGCGTCAGTTTCAGCTATTTATGGTCTAGGTGACCCGAATGCCTATATGAGTATGCTTTTGCATATCGTGGAAGGTGACCGTATCAGCCGTGATGACATCATTCGTCGTTTGGTGGAAATGCAATACACCCGAAATGAACTCGAATTCCTACGTGGCACATACCGTATCCGTGGTGAAATTATTGATATTTTCCCTGCAGAATCGGATCAAAATGCCATTCGAATAGAATTATTTGATGATGAAGTTGATTCAGTTCGATGGTTTGATCCCTTGACGGGCAAGTTGGTCCGTAAAGTGCCACGTATTACGATTTATCCAAAGAGCCATTATGTGACGCCTAAAGATAACTTGCAGCGTGCAATTGGGACTATTCGAGAAGAATTAACTGAACGACTCGGTTTTTTCCGCGCCAATGATAAATTACTCGAAGCACAGCGTATCGAACAGCGAACACGTTATGACTTAGAGATGATGCAGCAGCTTGGCTATACCAACGGTATTGAAAACTACTCACGGCATTTGTCAGGTCGTCCTTCAGGTGAAGCACCGCCGACTTTGTTTGACTATGTACCTGATGATGCCTTATTGATTATCGATGAATCACATGTGACTGTTCCGCAAATTGGGGCTATGTATAAAGGTGACCGTTCGCGTAAAGAAAATTTAGTGAATTATGGTTTCCGTTTACCCAGTGCGCTCGATAACCGACCAATGAAATTTGAAGAGTGGGAGCGGATTGTTCCTTCGACCATTTATGTCAGTGCAACGCCTGCACATTATGAAATGGAAAAGTCTGAACAAGTCGTTGAGCAAGTGGTTCGACCCACAGGTTTGGTCGACCCTGAAATTGAAATTCGTCCAGTGTTAACGCAAGTGGATGATGTATTGTCAGAAATTAATAATCGTAAAAACTTAAATGAGCGTGTATTGGTTACGACATTAACCAAACGTATGGCAGAAGATTTAACTTCATATTTGAAAGAATATGGTATTAAGGTCGCTTATTTACATTCTGATATTGACACTGTTGAACGAACTAAAATTATTCATGAATTGCGTTCAGGTGTATACGATGCAATTGTTGGGATTAACTTGCTGCGTGAAGGCTTAGATATGCCAGAGGTGTCTTTAGTCGCCATCTTAGATGCTGACAAAGAGGGGTTTTTACGTTCTGAGCGTTCTTTGATTCAAACCATTGGTCGTGCAGCGCGTAACTTAAATGGTAAAGCGATTTTATATGCAGATCGTATGACCGACTCCATGCAAAAAGCCATTGATGAAACGGATCGTCGTCGTAATTTACAGATTGCATTTAACCTTGAGCATGGCATTACGCCACGCAGTGCAGTGCGTCAAAACGTCAATGATATTGATACAGGTGAAGTGCTGACAGATGATGAAATCGATGCAAAAATTTCAGATCAGGCCAAGGCATTAACTGCAGATGAACGTCATTTGATGTCGGATCCAAAACTTCTGGCAAAACATATGAACAAGCTGGAAAAAGAAATGCTGAAGGCATCGAAAGATTTACAGTTTGAACAAGCCGCTCGATTACGCGATGAAATCTTGCGTTTAAAAGCACAGATGATTTCATAATTTTGTTAGACAAGATGCGGAATATTGTTTGAATGACATACATAATTCAGACAAGAAAATGATTTTTAGAGCAATTTTTTCCGCTAGAGTAAAAACACGAGAGAAAGAATTACTTAATGTTCATCGAATGTTTTGCATCGAAATGAGGCATAAAAATGACAACAACGAATCTTCCCAAAGCTGGTTTTAAACTCGCAAAAATTGCACTTGGTGCAGCAGTGTTAATTGGTTTGGGTGCAGCCACAATGGCCTATGCACAGACGAAACCGTTACAGACTGTGGAAAAAGTCGAGCTCGATCGTTATTTAGGTATGTGGTATGAAGTAGCTCGTAAGCCTATGGTTTTTCAAAAAAGCTGTGACCGTGATGTGATTGCGGTTTACACGCTAAATGAAAATGGCAACATTAATGTCAATAATCGCTGTGTATCTAAAGATGGTACCAAGAAGCAATCAATAGGCGAGGCATTTGTACAAAATGCACCGTTTAACACGAAATTAAAAGTTAGTTTCTTACCAGAAGCCATTCGTTGGTTGCCTGTGGGGCGTGGTGATTATTGGGTACTCAAAGCCGATGAAGACTATCAAACAGTTTTGGTGGGTGAGCCACGTCGTAAATATATGTGGGTTCTTTCTCGTTCGGCTCATCCAGATCAGGAAGTGATTCAGGAATATCTAAATTATGCGCAATCTGTTGGTTATGATTTATCAGATATTATTCATACCAAGCAGACAGTGAAACCTAAAACCTAAATAATTGAACAAATGCTAAAAAACCATGCCTGTGCATGGTTTTTTATTTGCTAGAATGTCCAGGTGAGAAGCTTGATTGATCAAGCAAAATATCAAGATTATGTAGTCATTTTGACTGGAGTGAAAGATGTATAAAGGCGTAGCATTGTCTGTATTGGCATCGGTCACTTTTGGTATTTTGTATTTCTTTACCATCTTTTTAAAACCTCTAGATAGCGAGCAAACTTTTGCATGGCGCATGTTGGCGACCTTGCCATTTTTAACCTTATTTATGTGGTGGATGAAAGATTTAAACAAAGTTAGTGAAATTTTTTGGCGAGTGGTTAAGCAGCCGATCTTTCTCATTTGGTTAATCATTAGTTCATTTTTATGTACTACACAGCTTTGGTTGTTTTTGTGGGGACCAATTAATGGCCGAGGGCTAGAAGTATCTTTAGGGTATTTTCTATTGCCCTTAGTGATGGTTCTGGTTGGATGTGTACTGTATAAAGAAAAGCTGTCTAAATGGCAGATGGCTGCCGTGGCACTGGCAATTTTAGGGGTCGGCCACGAAATTTGGCGTATTGGCAGTATCGCGTGGGAAACTGTCTATGTCGCTGTGGCTTATCCGATTTATTTCTTTTTACGTCGTACCTTTAAAACCGATCATTTGGGTGGTTTTTGGTGGGATCTTTGCTTAATTTTGCCTGTAGCCTGTTATTTAGGATTTATTCATAGCGATAGTTTAGCGCTGATGTCGTTATTCCCGTATCTGATTTTGGCGGTTTTAGGACTCGGGTTTTTGAGTGCGCTTGGCTTAGGTAGCTATATGTTGGCGAGTCGTTATTTGCCATTTGTGATTTTTGGTTTGTTGAGTTATTTAGAACCCGTGTTGTTAGCTTTTGCATCCATCGCATTGGGGGAGCGAGTAGAAGCCGAAGAATGGCTGACCTATATTCCAATTTGGGGTGCGGTATTGTTATTGGTGATAGAAGGTGTTTTGCATCTGTTTAAACAAAAGCAAAATGAACGTGCGCTAGCAAAAAATGTAAAAGCGTTAAATGATCGAATCGATTCTTAAACTGAAAATAGTGGTACGATAAATTGATCAGTTTACAATTAATGCTTGCTGTTTTTTAGTAAAATCTTAAACTTAGAAAATTAAAACACGCCATGATTCAATTTATTGTTTAGGAAGAACAGCATTGAATGATGGTGTACAAAAATATTTATTTTAGATAAAAATAAACTGAAATCGATAAAAGATCGATTAAAGAACCAAGATACAGGAAGCAGTCAGTGGTTGTCCCATTTCATCAAAGCGCCAAACTTTTACAGCTAGAGCCTGTGTTGGATCAGCATTGGCGGAGTATTGTATCTGAAGTATGCACTGATCTTGATCAATCCAATTTAGCACAGATACAGCAGGTGTTATCGCAAAAAGGTATTCGTTGGGAGTCTTCATCACAGTCGTATCAAAGAGATGTACCGATGAATTTGGGCATGCTGATGAAAGTACTAAAATATGATGTCATGCGTGAGCATGCACAGTATTTGGCAATACAGCTCGAAGAACTTCGAACATTGACAATGAGTATTCAAATTGCGCATAAATTAGAAGAAAACTTAATCTATATCAATAAAATAGATGCCGAAGAAGATTTTGAATTACAGCATGAAAAAAACGTATTACATCGGCATTTCATTTTAAATGCTGCACAAATCATCCGTGAAATGGATTTGATTGCGCCGAGTGATGCACGTGAACTCACTGCCCAGCAAGTCAAAATTTTCTTGATCGAAATTTTCTTAAAGTCACATATGTTGGGGCAATTTTTTGATGCCACTATCCCGAAATCGTCTGAGATTTGGCAACATCCGATTTTTAAATACTATTTAAAGCGTGAACAAAAAACGAGATATTTACAAATCGTACAAACATCTGAGTTTATTTATATTTTGTCGCCTGATTTAGATTGGACGACGCAGTATTCCGCTACACGGTTTTTATCGACAAAGCACAATGACGCTTTAGCAGACGACGTTTTTGATGGGGTGGCCATAGATTTAACTACTGCTTTAGAGAATCAGCAAATAGAACAATTAAAAATTCAAGTGTCAAAGCTAGCATCCATTGCAGGTTTTATACATTTAGATCTACAAAATTTAATGCAGCAACTCCATATACGGGTAGATAAGCATCTACTTTTGATGCTGCATGTAGAGGATGCCACTCAACAATTGGCGACGGTTTTACCTGCTTTTGAGCAGCAGTTCAATGAATTGATTTTGAAGCCATTACATCAGACTGTTCAATTTCAACTAAGTGAGCAGATACAGCATGATTTTGTCTTTTTTCATTGCATGCAAATATCTCAAAAGCTCATCACGAGTCTAAATGTCTTGAGTAGTTGCCCTAAGTTTGAGGCAAGTTTGGAGTTGAAACGACTGCGACTTCAACTACAGGCTTGGCAAGTACTGTTGTTGAAACGGTGTACGCACATTTTTAATGTTCAAAACGAAGATGAGTGGGAGTTTCATCATCATCAGTCACAGCAAATTCATACGGCGCTGAAGGCGCTCTTGCAGTCGGTCGATGATCAACAGAAGATCTTTGCTACAGAAGCAACTGTAGAAAATACGGGTGCCCATGGCGCGCATGTTGGATTTTCCAAACGCATGACGAAAACAGGGGATTATGAAAGCCTTGAAGCCGATGCTTTAAAAGCGCAGCAGCAAAAAAAGCGACAAACTTATATGCAGGTTTTAATGTTGCTAAAGGAACATGCGTCACAGCTCGTCAATCTCGATTTTGAGCCATGTGAAAATGCCTTAAAGGTGCAGTCTTTTAGTGATCGGAGATATTTTGCGATTAGTGCTGGAGAGAATGGTTTAAATGCACTACCGAAAATATTAGAGCTGAGTGTAAATTTCTTTGATTTTAATCTAGAAAAGTTTGCTGAGAATCTGAAAAATTAACTGAATTTTAAATATTGATCTGACTTTAAAACTAATGTTAGGCAGTAACATTAGAGGCGTAATTTGATTCAAATAAAAGAACGATACGCGGTAATGTCATCCGCAATTGTCTGAGACAGTGTTACTTCTAATAAAAAATGTTTTTGCAATACTTTGAATAAATTGACGGTAGTGAACGAGTTTTGCGGTGAGGAGCATTGCTCCGCAAGATGGTTTCCTTATGAAGCACGCTTCTCATTTTGCCAAATGAGAAACAACGTTTCGTAAGAGTACCTCCAGCTGAAGGCTAAACCCTTTATTCAAACCTCAGATGTAAGACTCCGTCGAATATTCTTAAAAATCATTTAAAAATGTGAAATTATTATTACGAGCTTAACATCAGTAAAAATACAATAAATTGACCAAAATAAAAAAACACCGCAATTTGAAAAATATAAATATTCGTGCATCTTAGAGCTAAATGTGCTGAGATCTGGTTGATAAAACTACATTTGAAATTTTGTGACAAAAATCTGCTAAAAAGCCGGTTTTTCAACTTTCGGCTATAAAATCATAATACTAATCATGATTATTTTGAAAATTGATAGTGAATATATAACAAAATAACCTTGTCGAAATCTGCTTTTAGATTCATTAATTTTCAGTTTTCCATTACAATTGTGGGGTTTTGAAATTTATGCTTAGATTTACAATTAATTAGAGGACGTATCTGTGAGCAAAGACACTATCGTTGCCCTACATGCAGAGCACCAAGGTCGCTGGAAAAACCGTGAAGAAATCGCGGAACGTATGATTGCCCTAGTGGGTCAGTTATATCGTGAAAAAAACATCGTAGCTACAGTATACGGTCGTTCTTTAATTAACCGTTCGGTTATCCAAATTCTTAAAGCGCATCGTCGTACTCGCGTACTTGACGTTGAACTTTCAGTTGTGAACACTTTCCCAATTCTTGAAGCATTGGCAAAATTGGAAAACATCGGTACTGCTGAAATTGATCTTGGCAAACTTGCTGTTGAGTTCAAAGAAAAAGGCGGTGATGTTGACGCATTCGTTGCTGACGCTGTTAAATCACTTGAAGGCAATGCAACTAACGTTGAAAACCGTGATGTTGTACTTTACGGTTTCGGTCGTATTGGTCGTATCCTTGCACGTTTGATGATCAGCCAATCTGGTTTAGGCCGTGGTCTTAACCTTAAAGCAATCGTTGTTCGTAAATCATCTGACGGTGACTTAGAAAAACGTGCGTCTTTGTTACGTCGTGACTCTATTCATGGTCCATTCGCAGGTACAATTTCTGTTGATGAAGAAAACGAAGCAATCATTGCTAACGGTAACTTCATCAAAGTGATCTATGCGTCTAACCCATCTGAAGTTGATTACACTGCTTACGGTATTAACAATGCACTTGTAATCGATAACACAGGTAAATGGCGTGATTCTGAAGGTCTTGCACAGCACCTTAAATGCGCTGGCGCTGCACGTGTAATTCTAACTGCACCTGGTAAAGGTGACATGAAGAACGTTGTATACGGTGTGAACCAAGCTGACATCCTTGATGAAGATACAATCATCTCTGCTGCAAGCTGTACAACAAACGCGATCACACCAACACTTAAAGTGTTAAACGACAAGTACACAGTGATCAATGGTCACGTTGAAACAGTTCACTCGTTCACGAATGACCAGAACTTAATCGACAACTACCATAAAGCTGACCGTCGTGGTCGTGCTGCTACTTTAAACATGGTAATCACTGAAACAGGTGCTGCTAAAGCAGTTGCTAAAGCACTTCCTGCTCTTCAAGGTAAATTGACTGGTAACTCAGTACGTGTACCTACTCCAAACGTATCTCTTGCAATTTTGAACCTTACTTTGGGTCAAGATGTTGACCGTGAAGAAGTGAATGAATACATTCGCCAAATTTCAATCAACTCTAACCTTCAAGGTCAAATCGGTTATACAAACTCAACTGAAGTTGTATCGTCTGACTTTATCGGTTCACGTACTGCTGGTGTGTTTGACGCTCAAGCGACAATCGCTTCTGGTAACCGTTTAACTGCTTATGTTTGGTACGATAATGAAGTGGGTTATAGCTGCCAAGTATTGCGTATTGCTGAGCAAATGGGCGGCGTAAGCTATCCAAAAGTTCCTGCTGAAACTAATGCTTAATTAGTTCACGCTGTAAAAAAAGGGCCTCATTTGAGGCTCTTTTTTTATCTAAAGAGTATGGGTTAAAAACTTAAGGCATAGATGACGAATGGATTGATCAAAAGCATCAAAAGTTCTTGTTTTTTCTGCCACTGTTAGATGAGTGTGAGTCATTTATAATGAAAAGCTGACTAAAATGTTCAAGTTTTAAGTTGATGAAATTATTAAAGAATTAAATACAAAAAATTGCAAACTGGTTTGTATAATGTGTTCAAAATGAGACTGTAAAAAATAAAAAGCAAAAGGAATTTAGTTTGCAAGCAAAGCACATGCTCAGTGGATTGGCATTTATTGTGTTTGCTGCGCTCTGTGGTGTACTTATCGCCATTTGGGTGTTTAAGCACTTTAATATTTATATCCCGCTAGAAAATCAGAACGTCAATATTGACCTGCAAGAGCCGTTACAAGCCGAAGTCAAAATTCATGATGCCTTGGATGTGGACGTGACAGGGCGGGTGAATGCTGAAATTCCGATACATGAAAATTTAAATATTCCCTTAACTCAAACGCTGACACCACGGGTGTATTTTGATAATCAAGTCCCAATCAAGACCACGATTCCAGTACGTGAAACTTTGAAAGTGAATCAAAACCTTCCTGTGAATACCAAAGTGAAAGTTAAAGTCATGGGGCAGGATGTGACTTTGCCACTCAAAGGTGATATCCCGATACAATTGGATATTCCAGTGAATATGAATGTGCCTTTGGAGCAAAAAGTACATTTAAAATTTGATGCGCCAGTCAAAACCGTGCTGAAAGAAAACCTACATATTCCACTGAATGCAAATTTAAAAACCAACATTCCTATTGAAGGTAATTTGAATGTTCCAATTAAAACGGCATTAAAAGCGACAGTGGATGTGCAAAATACGTTGCCCGTTCAAATTAAAAAGGGTGAATTGGTGATTCCACTAAAAACAATGCGACTCAATAGAGAGCATGCCAAAACTGAAGCGATAGCTCAGGAGTAAGTCATGTGGATATTTCAATCGGCGAAGCGCATCATTTTGAGTTTTATCGCAGTTGCGTTATTGGTTGCGCTGCTATTTTGGTTGTATTTAAATATTTATGCGTCGATGCAAGTACGTGCAAAAAATGCTGATATTCAATTGTCGCATTCACTACCCACCAAAATTTCCGTTGGCAATTATTTGCAAACGCAGTCTATTGGGACGTTGGATACGCAGATTGCTTTAGATCGGAAGCTGCAACTACCCTTGAAGGGAAAATATCTGGCAGATTTGCAGTTTAGTGTAGAGGTTCCCATCTCTGTGGATATTGATTATTCCACCAATATTCAAATTAACCAGACGATGCCACTTGAGGCGACCACAGATTTGGTGATTAAAAATAAACTCGTGCCGAAATTTCCGTTAAAAATGGATATTCCTGTCAAGTTAGATGTGCCTTTTCATTTGAAAAGAACCTATAACATTCCTATTCGAATAAATTTTAATGGTCCAGTGTATTTTGAGTTTAATGAAAAAGTCGATTTGCATGTGGTACATCAGTTTGCACCACAACTCAAACTCAATGACCCGATGACCATGCGAAAAATCGCAACCTTTAATGCCACGATGTATAACGCAGAGCGAAATACCAAGGCAAATTTAGATATGAATATGGATTTGCCGATAAAAAATGTACATCCATAAGCGTGATTCAACTCAAAAAAAAGCCCGAATCAATCCGGGCTTTTTTTTTGTTCGATCTTATTTTAAAGCAGCTTCAACAGCACTACGTAGAGAAGTGGTTGGGTGACCGAGTAACTGTTCCAAGTCTTTACGATCACTTTGCATTGCACCGTCAATGCTATTGATATCGGCATCGACGATCACATCTACAAGACCAGCGGGTAAGCCAGCTTGTAATAGGCCTTGTGTGTAGTCTTCAGCGGTTAGATTTTGATAGTGGACCTTTTGACCTGAAACTTGCTGTAAGGTTTCAGCAAGCTGTGCCAAGGTGAAGCTGTCTGAGCTTGCAAGTTCATAGGTTTTATTCTCATGACCAGAGCTTGTAAGTACTTTTGCAGCTGCTTCAGCATACTCAGCACGGGTCGCTGCATTAATTTTCCCATCCTTTGCTGCACCAAATAGGGTGCCTGTTTCAACCACATGTCCTGCAGCGGCAAGATAGTTTTCGACATACCAGTTATTTCGTAAGAAGGTATAGGTTAAACCACTAGCTTGAATCAGACTTTCTGTTTCACGATGTTCTTGAGATAAACCCAATGGCGATGTATCAGCACGTAACAGGCTGGTATAAGCAAGATATGGAACTTTCGCTTCTACTGCAGCATCAATTACGGCTTTGTGTTGTGGAGTACGCCGACCAATTTCATTGGCAGAAATGAGTAATAATTTATCGACACCTTGTAGTGCAGGAACAAGTGTATCTGGTTGATCATAGTCAAAATGACGAAGTTCGATGCCTTGAGCTTGTAGAGATGCTGCTTTTTCTGGTGAGCGAACTAAAGCGATGATGTTTTCGTCCGCGGTTTCTTTCAATAAAAATTGAAGGACCAATTGGCCTAGTTGACCTGTTGCACCTGTAATTGCGATTTTCATATTTAAACCCTCTGATTATTGAATAAATGATCTTGATGGTTGAATCTTAATCTGTTAACTTACTAAATGTAAGTACATACCAAAAAGTAAGTTAGTGACTTTGAGGAAAGATTTAATGAACACATACGCTACAAGTAAATTATTAGGTCAAGTTTTATCCACAGATTGTCCATCTCGAGAAATATTGGAACATCTCACCAATAAATGGTCAGTATTAGTTTTACGTTGTTTGACTGAAGGGGTACACCGTTTTAGTGAACTTAAGCAGCGGATCGAAGGGGTGAGCGAAAAGATGCTGGCTCAAACGCTGAAAATGCTCGAGCAAGATGGTTTTATCTTACGGACAGTCTATCCAGTCGTGCCACCCAAAGTTGAATATCAACTGACTTTAATGGGCTCGCAGGCTGCAGAAAAGTTAATGCATCTAATTGGTTGGGTTGAACGAACCTTGCCTGAAATTATTGAAGCCAAGGAAAATGCACGTAAATAGTGTTTGGAAATGGGTAGTGAAATTCGTTTGCCATTTATCAAAGGTACTTTGATGATGAGCTAAAGATTTTCGAGTGAGGTGCGGATTTTCCTAAAAATTTGCATCAGTACCAAGATGAATGAAATTTATAGTATTGCTGAATAATATTGTTCGAGAAATTCTTTAAAATATGGCAGAATAAGCGGTTTTAAAGTTTTTAGAGGATTGGCAAACATGCGCTTTGTTGATGAAGCAGTCATTACCGTAGAGGCTGGCGACGGTGGCAATGGCGTAGCCAGTTTTCGCCGTGAAAAATTCGTACCATTTGGTGGTCCAGATGGTGGTGATGGTGGTCGTGGCGGTAACGTATACGTTCAAGCCGACAACGACACAAGTACCCTAGTAGATTATCGTTATACACGTAAATTCCGTGCAGAACGTGCTAAAAATGGTCGTGGAGCGAACTGCTCAGGCCGTGGCGGTGAAGATACCGTATTGCTCGTTCCAGTGGGCACAACAATTGTAGATACAGAATCTGGCGATATCATCGGCGACTTAGTGGCTGACGGTCAGCGTGTGTTAGTGGCAGCAGGTGGTGAAGGTGGTTTGGGTAATACTCACTTCAAATCTTCAACAAACCGTTCTCCACGTAAATGTACACACGGCTCAAAAGGCGAATATCGTGAAATTCGTCTTGAATTAAAAGTACTCGCAGACGTTGGTTTGTTGGGTATGCCAAATGCGGGTAAATCAACCTTTATCCGTGCAGTTTCAGCAGCAAAACCAAAAGTTGCAGATTATCCATTTACCACAATGGTGCCAAACCTAGGTGTGGTTGATGCCGATAGTCACCGTTCATTTGTAATGGCGGATATTCCGGGTCTAATCGAAGGGGCTGCAGAAGGTGCTGGTCTAGGTATTCGATTCCTGAAACACTTGGCGCGTACACGTATTTTATTGCACATCGTAGATGTTCAACCGATTGATGGTTCTGACCCTGCGTACAATGCAAAAGCAATTTTGGAAGAGTTGAAAAAATTCTCCCCAACACTTTCAAAATTACCTGTTGTATTGGTACTCAATAAAGTAGACCAATTGGCGGCTGAAACGCGTGATGAATGGTGTGATCACATTCTCGAAGAGTTGCAGTGGAAAGGCCCTGTATTCAAAACTTCAGGTTTAACGTTTGAAGGTACTAAAGACGTTGTGTATTACCTGATGGATCAAATTGAAGAGCAGCGCGAACGCGAAACTGAAGATCCTGAATATGCTGCAGAAGTTAAAGCGTTCCGTGATCAGCTTGAAGCTGAAACACGTGAGCAAACACTCGCTGCGAAAGAAGCATATCGTGAAATGCGTCGTCAACAACGTCTGGCAGGTCAAGGTGAAGACTTTGATGATGAATTTGAAGACGGTGATGATGAGGCAGAATCGTACTACGTACGTTAATTGCTGAATAAGTGTCAAAGCAAACAAGTCTGAGGACAAGATGATAGAAGTGGTAGATGGGCAACGTCAGCTCAAGGGTTGTAAACGTATCGTTGTTAAAATCGGATCATCACTACTCACAGCAAACGGAAAAGGGTTAGATCTGGATGCAATCTCGCATTGGGCGGGACAAATTGCAGAACTACACAATGCAGGACACGAGATCATTCTTGTGTCTTCCGGTGCTGTGGCTGAAGGGATGGTACGTATGAATTTGGACAACCGACCCACAGATCTACCCAGTCTACAGGCTTGTGCTGCCATTGGTCAGATGGGCTTAATTCATACTTGGTCTAGCGTATTAGAACAACGTTCGATACGCACAGCGCAAGTTCTGTTAACGCATGATGACTTGGCAGACCGTCGTCGCTATTTGAACTCTTGTGATGCTTTGCAGCATTTGATCGATTGGCGTGTGATTCCTGTGATCAATGAAAATGACACAGTGTCGACTGACGAAATCCGCTTTGGCGATAACGATACTTTAGCTGCGATGGTGGCTGGACAGGTTCATGCAGACCTCTTGGTGATTCTAACTGACCAAGAAGGTATGTTCGACTCTGACCCACGTTCCAATCCAGACGCAAAACTGTTCCATACAGTACGTGCAATGGATGAATCATTATTCGATATGGCGGGCGGCGGCGGTAAATTCGGTCGTGGTGGTATGTTGACCAAAGTTCGTGCGGCACGTTTGGCAGCCAAGTCAGGTTGTCCAACAGTCATTGCGAGCGGCGATAGCGACAATGTACTTTCACGTGTGATGGCCGGTGAATTACTCGGTACCTTATTCATTACGGATAATGACCGTGTCACAGCCCATCAACAATGGTTAGCTGCACATTTACAAACAGCTGGTCGTTTAGTGATTGATGATGGTGCAGTCAAAGCCATTCGTGATAATCACCGCAGTTTATTACCTGTCGGTGTGAAAGCAGTTGAAGGGCATTTTGAACGTGGTGATGTGGTGGAATGTGTCGATACACAAGGTCATCGTGTTGCCGTCGGTCGTGTAAACTTCAGTTCACGTTCGGCCGAAATCGTCAAAGGTTTGGCCTCAGATAAAGTTCATCAAGTTTTAGGGGAAGCCCGATCACTTGAAATGATCCATCGCAATCATATGTCGATTTACTAAATTGAAAGATCAAAATCCTGCTTCCGAGCGGGATTTTTTATGGCATGTCATTTGAATATGACGATAAAAATAGTAATAAGACGAGAAGAATATGAGCGAAATTCAATATTTAAACCTTCAAGATCTAAAAGATGAGCAGGCTCAACTATGCGAATTATTGGCACAATGTGTGCAAGATGGTGCATCACTGGGTTTTTTAGCTGAAGAATCTAAGTCGCAGTATGATGAATATTGGTCTATTGTGGCAAAGGATATTCAAAAGCATAAAACCTTTTTGTGGGTGGCGCTGCAAAGCGGTGAAGTTGTGGGCACAGTACAATTGGTTCGTGCCACCAAAGCCAATGCACTGCATCGTGCTGAGATTGAAAAACTTATGGTGCATCCAAAGGTACGTCAGCAAGGAGTAGCTTATCAACTATTAACACTTGCAGAAGATCAAGCAAAACACTTGAACTTGAAATTACTCGTACTTGATACGCGTACAGGCGATTTCGCTGAAAGGCTGTATGAAAAATTTAACTATATAAAAGCTTGGATCATTCCGCAATTTGCATTGAGCCATACGGGTACAATAGATTCAACGACATTATTTTATAAATTATTGGCTTAAGTTAAAGTTGATGAAATTTTTAGACTAAAACTCCTGCACAGATGCAGGAGTTTTTCATTAAAGGTTCTTTTGATTAACCCGTTTAGAGAGCTCTTCCGCACTTTCAACTCGTTCAGAATAGCGATCTGTGAGGTAGGCAGATTGGCCACGTGTGAGTAGGGTAAATTTATATAGTTCCTCCATTACATCGACAATGCGAGTGTAATAGGAGGAAGGTTTCATGCGGTCATTTTCATCAAATTCTAAAAATGCTTTTGCAACGGATGATTGATTTGGAATCGTGATCATCCGCATCCAACGCCCAAGGATTCGCATTTGGTTAACAGCATTGAAGGATTGCGAACCGCCACTGACTTGCATTAAAGCCAGCGTTTTACCTTGAGTAGCACGAATGGCACCAGCGGCTAAAGGAATCCAATCAATTTGTGCTTTCAATATAGAACTCATCGCGCCATGTCGTTCTGGCGAACACCATACCATGCCTTCAGACCATGCAAGCAATTCATGTAATTCCTGAACTTTGGGATGTGAGGTTTCAGCATCTTCCGGTAGTGGAAGACCTTTAGGATGAAAGATTTTGACTTCCGCACCAAAATGTTCAAGGATTCGACCCGCCTCCAATACTGTTAAACGGCTAAATGAGCGTTCACGGTTGGAGCCATATAGCAGCAGGATGCGTGGCGGATGTTCAAGTGCTTTAGCTTGAACTTGCTCAAAACGCGGTGTTTCAAGTAAATCTAGTTGAATATTGGGGAGCTTCATTTTAGTTCTCTTTATACCATTTGCGTTTTAACCATAGCGATACACTCACTAATGCAATAAGCACAGGCACTTCAACCAATGGGCCAATAATCGTGGTAAATGCAATCGGAGATGCAATGCCAAAGGTGGCGATGGCAACAGCGAGGGCAAGTTCAAAATTATTACCTGCTGCTGTAAAGGATATCGCAGTGGTTTTGGCGTAGTTATTGCCCATCCATTTGCTCATCAAAAAGCTAATGAAAAACATCACCACAAAGTAGATCGTGAGGGGAATGCCAATACGCAGTACATCCATCGGAAGGCTCACGACATCTGCACCTTTGAGGCTAAACATCACCACAATGGTAAAGAGTAATGCGATTAAACTGATGGGGCTGATTTTGGGTATAAATTGATTTTTATACCAATCCAGACCTTTTTGTTTTACCAATATGGCACGCGTCAGGAAACCGAGCAGGAAGGGAATACCTAGATACACCAATACTGCATGTGTGATGGTCCAAAAGCTGACTTGGATCACTTGTGCTTCGATACCAAAATATGGCGGTAAAAAACTCAAAAAGAACCATGCGTAGGTACTAAAAAATGCAATTTGGAAAATACTGTTAAATGCCACTAAAGCCGCAACGTATTGGTTATCCCCGCAAGCTAAATCATTCCAAACCAGAACCATTGCAATGCAACGTGCTAAACCAATCAGAATCAAACCGGTCATGTATTCAGGGTAGTGTTGTAAAAACACGATCGCCAAAATAAACATCAGGCAAGGTGCGATTAACCAATTTTGAACCAGTGATAGGTATAAGGTACGTTTATCTTTAAACACTTCAGGCAGCGCTTTGTAATCCACTTTGGCCAAAGGCGGATACATCATCAGGATTAAACCAATGGCAATCGCAATATTGACATCACCGATATTGAGTTGATTTAAAGCTCTTGAAGCACTTGGAATATAGACGCCAATCGCAATGCCTAGCCCCATTGCGATAAAAATCCATAGCGTTAGATTGCGGTCTAGAAATGACAGTTTTGCAGCAGCCATTATTGGATCTCTGAAATTTTTTGGATTTCTAGGTTGAGTTCTTCACGACTTAATTGCGTAAAATCGAGTGCAAATAAAGCATCTAAACGGCGGTTAATATGCGCCACGGTATCAAGAAATGCTGCAAGTTTTATTTCATCTACAAGCTCTAAATGGGAAGGATCTTCTAAGCCCCAGTGGGCTTTGATGGCAGAGCCTAAGTAAATTGGGCAAGCTTCTTGAGCGGCAGAACCACAGACGGTAATTACCACATCGGGTTGATATTGTTCACATGCTGCGATGGTTTTACTCGACAAACCCTCAGTCGGTAGATTGAGGTTTTGTAGGGTTTTCAAGGTAAACGGGTGGACTTGTCCTGAAGGTTTACTACCTGCGCTATAGGCATGGAAACCTTCAGGGGCACGCTGGTTAAAAAGTACTTCGGATAAAATGCTGCGGCAGCTATTGCCAGTACATAGAAATAAAAAATTCATAGCGTTTCACACAATGTTGTAGTGCCTTTCGGAGAGTTTAAATCGAGATTTTTAAATCGTTCTTGGTGACGCATGACATCAAGTATTTGTGTACACCAAGTAGGCAGTGCAGGGTGAATGGAGTAATAGACCCATTGACCTTTGCGTTGATCACTCAGCACACCTGATGACCGTAGTAGCGCTAGATGGCGCGAAATTTTGGGTTGGCTTAATTCAAGGGACTCGGTGAGTTCGCAGACGCAGAGTTCACCTTTACATGCCAACAGCATGATGATGTTCAGACGAGTCTCATCTGCAAGTAATTTGAAAAATTCAGTCTGTTCCATGTTTATCTGTATATATGGATTTGCATATATCTTTACATATGAATATATGGATGTCCATATGTGTTCTTCAATAAAGATCCCACACTTGGTGGGATTTTTATATTTAGATCAGTTTAAAAGTCGAATGAAGTTTGTAAGAAGAAAGTACGTGGCTGACCAATATATTTACCACCTGTTGCATCTGATGAACGGGTGAAATACTGTTTATCAAAGACATTCTTAATACCAGCAGCAACTCTAACCCCTTGTAGCGAACCGCCAAAGTCATAGCCTGTACGCACAGCAAAAGTTGAATAGCCTGGAATATCGCCTAGTTTACCATTTGCTGTTTCTTCAGTTTGGTAGATGTTAGAATCTTGGTTGCCTGGGGCACGTTGTTTAGATTGTGCATACATGTCGGCATTGATGGACCAAGCATCATATTTATAACCTAAGCCAAAGTTTGCGACATTTTGTGAATAGAAGGGCAAATCTTTACCTTTAAAGTTACCTGCTTCAGCAACCGCTTTGGTATAGGTGTAATTACCATAGGCTTTTAAGCCTTCGAGATTGTCAGCTAAATGTCCAAAGTCATAGCTAAAACCAGTTTCGATCCCTTTATGACTTGTAGCACCGAGGTCAGTCCAAAAGCCATTGTTTGCAGCATCGCGTTCTAAAATCAGTTCTTTGTCAAAATCTAGATAAAATGCAGTCAATTCAGCACTTAAACCATTGCCTAAATATTTGGTACCAATTTCATAGTTATTAGACTTTTCAGGATGTAAGCCATCTAAGGTGGTGACCGCTGTAGTGCCTTGTGTTGTCGCTAACTGGTTATATTACTGTGGACCAAAAGATACACCAGCATTGGCAAAGAAATTCCAATGGTCAGTTGCTTTATACAGGACAGCTAAACTTGGTAAAAATTCGTCTGATTGGATCGAAGGATGAACAGTATTTTGTAATACGCCATTTTTATAGGCACTAAAACTGTTTTGTGTATCAATCGATTCAAAACGAACGCCGGGTGTAATATTCCATTTACCCAGTTCTATACGGTTATCGATATAAGCAGCGTGTGCTTTGGTGCCACCCGCACTACGGGTACGTGCTATAAACTGACCAGGTTCTGCATCTGCTGCGTATTCAGTACGGCCTGCGAACTCGGTGCTCTCTTCGTCCATATAACGGTAACCGACAGTCACTTCATTCAGCGTACTTCCTAAGCTATAGCTACGTGAATAACGTGGCTCAATGGCAAAGACTTTATAATCACGTGGTGAGGTATCTAAGCGATGATTGCCATTGGCTAAAGTAGATTCAAGGTTGCTGGTACGGAATGAATCGATGTAATAACTTAAAAGTTCAAAGTTGTTCGTGTCATCTTTATGTGTATAACGTAGGGATACATCTGAACGACGGCCAGTGAAAAAGTCACGATAATGCGACGTTTGATATGGATTTACTTCGAATTCAGCAGCGCTTAAACCTTCAGGCATTTCACCTGTACCATCGTAATGATGGAAATTTAATGCGATTTTATCCTGATCAGTGATGTCATAAGCGGTTTTTAACATGACATCATCAATGTCATTTTTATTGTTCGCTTCACGATAACCGTTGCCTTTAGTGCCTGAATAAAGCAAGGCAAGACCTAAACCATTATCTAATGTTCCACCAACAAACAGACTAGGACCTAATTTTACCTGATCTGTACCTGTTGCATATTCAGAGTTTAATGCCACGGTACCTTTAAAGTCTTCAGGAATGCTACGTGTGGCAAAGTTGATAATACCGCCGACATTTTGTGGCCCAAAACGGACAGAACCTGCACCACGGACTACATCAACAGATTCTATATTTCCTAAAGAGACAGGCGCCATCGAAAGCTGTGGTTGGCCATACGGTGCAAATGACATTGGTATGCCATCGATCAACACAGTTGAACGTGGAGAGAGGCGAGAAGTTAATCCACGAACGCCAATATTTAATGAAACATCGCTACCGCCAGTACCATTATTTTCTTGAACCTGAACACCAGAAACTTGGCGTAACGCATTTTTTAGAGATGTTGCTGCGCTTTCGTTTAAGCGTTTACGGTCAATAATGGTCCGCGCACCGGCATGCTTTTGCACCTTTTTTTCATTGGCGTTTTCCAGCCAGTTCCCTTGAGTTTCAATGGTGATGGTCGGTAAAACATCAGCTTGCGCGGTATCTGTATTTTCAGCAGCAGAAGCCATAGTGGCAACCATGCTTATACCTACGGCAATACTTAGCGGTAATAACGGGAAGTTTTGAAGCTTTAGAGATTTTTTGCTTGAACTATACATAAAAGTGTGAGCAATGGAGAGAGAGCGCGTATCATAATCTTGAGTGCGATAAATTTAAATAAGGATGATTATCATTTGAAACTATGAATTTGATTAAGCTAATAGACTTTTTAATTTAAATAAAGAATAGATGGAATTTATAGTCAAAAAAACCGCGCTAAAGCACGGTTTCTTAAAATGAATTTAATTATTTAAACTGGATAGAGCCATTTGCACTGACCGTGATTTTAGATTCACCACCTGCCATTTCTTGTTCAGGAATAGCATCGGCACTTGCAGCTTTCATCATCGCCATACGCGGAACTGGCTGACCACCATAATTGCTGGTATTTAAATTAATATTAACCAAGTTGTAGCCTGATTTATTCCATGCCTGAGCGAGCGCTTGGGCACGTTGTTGAAAGTTTTTGGATACTTCAACCATCAGTTCATTTTCAACTTTTTTACGCTGTGCATCTGACACACTAAAGCTGATGGATTGAGTTTGGAAATTTTGTTGTAACTCGCTCACCAATTGGCTAGCAGTTTTAAAGTCAGTACTTTCTAAACGAACTTCAGCACGACCACGCCATTCTTTCAATTTACGACTGTCATTGTCATAAATCGGGTAGGTGCTTTGAGATCCCGTTTCGATTTTTACCGCAGGGTATTTACGGGCTGTGTTCACCGCTTGGGTCATTAATTGGTTGATTTGGGTAGCAAGTTCAGCCGGCTGTTTATTTGATTTTTCAATATATAAAACGGCATACATTTGGTCGTTCGACACTTGGCGAGTAGCATCCGCTTGAATGTTCACGATGTTGTAATTGAGTGGGTCAGCTGCTTGAGTTGCTGCTGCCAAACCTAAACCTGATGCTAATAAAACAGTAGATAAGATAATTTTACGCATTGTTATGACCTATTCTTCTTTCAGAATGACTAATTTAGCTTATGCTGTTATCTTAAAAGGGGATTGTGATGGATTAAAGGAAAATCTGTGGTGGGATTGTAAATCTTTCAAGAAAAATAAATGTAGTGCTTGATGAATATTTATTTAAATAATCAGTACTTAGTTGTTTAAATAATTGATGATTACAATAATCATTCATAAGTTGTAAAAAAGCATAAAATAAAAAGGTTTTCTTTGTTTTGTCACACTGTAAGATGATAATTCAGGCTATCAATCGGATTGATCTGTTTTTTCAGTGCTTGATGCTATGATTTGGTCATAAAAGTTATTTATTTTCCTGAAAAATTCTGTATCATCCGCCCTCTAGTTAGCCATTACATATAGAGCTCTTAAAACTAACTGGAACTCATAAAGCACCGAGTCAAAGGACCGCAAGTCACCCGACTTATTTCTTTTAACCCATATCAGAGATGGTAATTCGATATGAGCGTTTCTTCAGTAAATCCTGCCCCTAATTCTACTAACGAATACTATTTAACTCGCCAAAGTCAAATGGAATCGAATGTTCGTAGCTATCCACGTAAACTTCCACTTGCGATAGCAAAAGCTTTGGGCTGTTGGGTTACCGATGTTGAAGGTACAGAGTACCTTGATTGTTTAGCTGGGGCAGGTACATTGGCACTAGGCCATAATCACCCTGCGGTCATTCAAAGTATCCAAGATACACTTGCAAGTGGTCTCCCATTGCATACTTTGGATTTAACAACGCCTTTAAAAGATGCATTTACTGAAGCATTACTTGAGCAATTACCTGGTGGTAAAGAAGAGTACTGCTTACAGTTCTGTGGCCCATCTGGTGCAGATGGTACAGAAGCAGCAATTAAATTAGCAAAAACTTACACTGGTCGTAGTTCAGTAATCAGCTTCTCAGGTGGTTACCATGGTATGACACATGGTTCTTTAGCAATGACAGGTAACTTGTCTGCGAAGAATGCTGTGAATGGCTTAATGCCAGGTGTTCAATTTATGCCGTATCCGCATGAATACCGTTGCCCATTAGGCATTGGTGGTGAAGCGGGTGTAGACGCATTAACGTATTATTTCGAAAACTTCATTGAAGACGTAGAAAGTGGTGTAACTAAGCCAGCAGCTGTAATCTTGGAAGCAATCCAAGGTGAAGGCGGTGTAGTGACTGCACCTGTAAAATGGTTAAAGAAAATCCGCGAAGTGACTGAAAAGCACAACATCGTGTTGATTCTTGATGAAGTACAAGCAGGCTTTGCACGTTCAGGTAAAATGTTTGCCTTTGAACATGCAGGTATTGAGCCAGACGTCGTTGTAATGTCTAAAGCAGTAGGTGGTAGCTTACCACTTGCAGTATTAGGTATTAAACGTAAGTTTGACGCATGGCAACCAGCGGGTCATACGGGCACATTCCGTGGTAACCAACTTGCTATGGGTACTGGTCTTGCAACAATCAAAACCATCAAAGAACAAAACTTGGCTCAAAACGCGCAAGAGCGTGGCGACTTCTTACAAGCTGAAATTAAAAAATTAGCGGTAGAATTCCCATGTATCGGTAACGTACGTGGCCGTGGTTTGATGATTGGTGTTGAAATTGTTGATGAACGTCAAAAAGCAGATCACATGGGTTCTTTACCAGGTGATTCTCAATTGGCAGCAGCAATTCAAGCAGCATGTTTCAACAACAAATTGTTGTTAGAAAAAGGTGGTCGTAACGGTACTGTAATTCGTTTACTTTGCCCATTGATCATTAACCAAGCTGAATGTGAAGAAGTGATCGTTCGCTTCAAGAAAGCACTTGCTGAAGCACTAGTTGCAACTCGAGGCGCATAAGTCATGGTAGATTTTGCAGAACATCGTAAAGCGTTATTCTGCAATGATGCACAATCCATTGCTGACTATCAGTCAGCAATGGATTCAGCTGTAAAAGCTGTATCTGCATGGTTGCAAAATGACAAAATGTACACCGGCGGTAGCATTAAAGAGCTTCGTAGTGCAATTGCGTTCAACCCTTCAAAAGAAGGTATGGGCGTTCAAAAATCACTAGACCGTATGGTTGAGCTTTTCTTAAATAAAAGCTTAAAAGTACATCACCCACATTCTTTAGCGCATTTGCATTGCCCAACGATGGTAACAAGCCAAATCGCTGAAGTGTTAATTAACGCGACAAACCAATCTATGGACTCTTGGGATCAAAGCCCTGCAGGTTCATTGATGGAAGTTCAGTTAATTGACTGGCTTCGCCAAAAAGTTGGCTATGGTGCAGGTCAAGCAGGTGTATTCACCTCTGGCGGTACGCAGTCTAACCTGATGGGCGTTTTGCTTGCACGTGATGCATGTATTGCTAAAAACTGGAAAGACGAAAACGGTAACCCGTGGTCTGTTCAGCGTGATGGCGTACCTGCGGAAGCAATGCGTAACGTAAAAGTGATCTGTTCTGAAAATGCACATTTCTCTGTGCAAAAGAACATGGCCATGATGGGTATGGGTTTCCAATCTGTAGTGACTGTTCCTGTAGATGCAAATGCACGCATGGACATGGACGCGCTTGAGAAAACCATGGCGCACCTTCGCGCGACGGGCAAAATCGTAGCATGTGTAGTTGCAACTGCGGGTACAACCGATGCAGGCGCAATTGACCCATTGAAAGAAGTGCGTGCGATCACCAACAAATATGGCGCGTGGATGCATATCGACGCAGCATGGGGCGGTGCACTGATTCTTTCAAATGACTATCGTTCAATGTTAGATGGTATTGAACTGTCTGACTCGGTAACGCTTGATTTCCATAAGCATTACTTCCAAACGATTTCATGTGGCGCATTCTTGCTTAAAGATGAAGCGAACTATCGTTTCATGCATTATGAAGCTGAGTACTTAAACTCTGCTTATGATGAAGAGCATGGCGTTCCGAACTTAGTATCTAAGTCACTTCAAACAACTCGCCGTTTCGATGCGTTGAAGTTGTGGATGACAGTTGAAGCGCTAGGTGAAGAGCTTTACGGTTCGATGATCGATCACGGTGTAGGGCTTACACGTGATGTTGCAGATTATATTACTGCAACTGACGGTCTAGAAATGCTGGTTGATCCTCAATTTGCATCGGTATTGTTCCGTGTAGTGCCAGCAGGCTACCCTGTTGAATTGTTAGATACATTGAACCAAAACGTAGCAGACGAATTGTTTGCTCGTGGTGAAGCGAATATTGGTGTAACTAAAGTTGGTCAGGTTCAATCTTTGAAAATGACGACTTTAAGCCCAGTAGCGACTTTAGATAACGTGAAGAATTTACTTGCTCTTGTGCTTGCAGAAGCGGATCGTATCAAAGGCCCAATCGCTGATGGTACATATACACCTGCAATTGACTAATTGTCGTTTTGCAGTTGTAGAAGAAGGAGCTCATTTGAGCTCCTTTTTTTGTCTAAATGAAAAAACAGTTAATGATTTTACAGCCACAATTTTTCATTGAGTGATGATATTTTACTGTGTAGGCAGATTGTTACTTTGAAGGATCAAAGTAACTAAAATCCTTCTCAGGGAAAAGGTACATCCATGTGACCATTACCTTATAGTGACATCCCTGTCGCCAGTCGCGATAGTCATTGATGTTTATCATTTGATGAATGTGATACCACAATATTTATAACCAATATAAGGCTTGTAAAGGAGTTTCCCTCTCCTTGTAGGAGAGGCTTAGGGTGAGGTGAATGCAATACGATATTGATGTTATGCCGCAAATAATGGACTAAAACCTTTCTTACGCAGCAGTTTACGGTACATACTCGAACTACGGTCCGCCGGGAAATGTGCTTCGATGCTTAAATCCAAAGGCAAATATTCAGGCTTTTGCGATTCGGACACCAATCGGTCTTCCTCAAATATTTTCAGGTTAAAGTCGTAAGCATCCTCAATAGGCAAGTCTTTGTCATAGTTACGGCAAATCGGTGCAAATAGACGTGTGGAGCGGGCAGTCATAGGCGAGGCCGCGTTCATAATCACTTGCTTGCTGTCGTTTGGAAAATGAATGGTCAGCGTTGCGGTAAAAGGTAGATGAATCTCAAAATGCCGTAGCCATTGAAAGTCCTCTTGTCCACGTTGTTCTAAACCAATTGGATAGCGTCCAACACTGCTCCAGTAATCTGCATGGAATCCTGTTGCAGTTTCAATGGTTTTATAGTCAGGTACTTCTGTATTTTCAGGGTCACCAAAAGTTTCTGGATGTACCCATGCAAAATGAGCGACATCAATAAAACCTTCAAGCTGCCTGCCTGCGAAGCATTGAAAATCTACTGTTGGGCAAACCAATTTCTGAAATTCAATATTTTCCCAATTTGGCATGATAGGGATATTGGGCTCAGCCTCTTTAGGGGCAGTGAGGGAGCACCAAATTAAGCCATAACGTTCGACAGCTGCATAAGTTCGTAAATTAAAGCGAGGGGAGATCTTGTGATCGGGATGTGCGGGTATACGGTTGCAATGCCCATGTTCACCAAAGCGTAAGCCATGATAGCGGCAGACTACCCCTAGACCATCATTTTTGCCTAAACTTAGCGGTACGCCCCTATGCGGGCAGGCGTCTTTAGCGACAACCAGTTCATTTCCCATTTTATAGATAACGAGCGGCATATCTAAAAGCACAGTGCCATAAGGCTGTTCTGTAATGTCTCTCGATAAAGCAATCGGATACCAATATTCTGCAAGTAAGTGCCAGTCATGTTCTTCAAAAGTCATATGCACAGGCAAGTCTGGGTTAAATGTCGCAATGGCTTTACTTGTCATTTTAGGCTCTGTTTTTATGTAAACTTGCATATTGAGCGAACTAAAAATGTAATGAAATTTCAATTATTGGAATACAAGGAAATAAAAAATCGAACATGCAAATCTGCATCATTCAGAAAAAGAGTGGAATTTGAAAAAAGAAAATAAGACAAAATATGACACGGACATGAATTCTTACGAATATCAAAGTAGAAATAAATAAGACCAATACTTTGAAAAATTTCATTACATATTGAAAAATAGAGAATTATATTTAAATCAATGTGCAATCATCAATTATCATAAAAGCGTCATAAAGCTGTAACTTCACTGTCATATTCTAAAATCAAAATGCAGTAATCGAAATAAGTACAAAACTGAATAAAAAGTGGCGTACTCCTAAACTGCATCAAATAAGAGAGATGAGAATGCGCTTAAATCATATCGCACTTGCTATGGTACTCACTACTGGGGCAACAGTCGCTACAACTGCAAATGCAGCTCGTGACACGATCCAAATTGCTGGTTCTTCAACTGTACTGCCTTATGCAAGTATTGTTGCAGAAGAGTTTGGTAATACATTCCCACAATTTAAAGCACCTGTCGTAGGTTCAGGCGGTACTTCAGGTGGTTTGAAACAATTCTGTAATGGTGTAGGTGACAACACAATTGACGTTGCAAACGCATCTCGTAAAATTAAAGATACTGAATTGGCTGCATGTAAAAAAGCCGGCGTTAACCAAATCTTAGAAATTAAAGTTGGATATGACGGTATCGTATTTGCGTCAAATGCGAAAAAAGCGGCATTCAAACTTCGCCCACAGCACGTATTTGCTGCACTCGCTGCTGAACTACCATCAAAAGGTAAATTGGTTCCAAACCCATACACACGTTGGAATCAAATCGACCCAACATTACCAAACGAAGCAATCACTTTAGTTATTCCTGCATCAAACCACGGTACACGTGAAGTATTCCAAGAAAAAATGGTCGATGCTGGCTGTGAAACTTATGAAGCTTTCGCAAAATTAGATAAAGATGCTCAGAAAAAAGCATGTTCAACTTTCCGTAAAGACGGTCGTGTGATTGAAATCGCGGGCGATTATACAGAAACATTGGCACGCTTAAAAACTTCACCTAACGCGGTCGGTGTATTCGGTCTAGGTTTCTATGACCAAAACCGTGACAAGCTACGTGTAGCAACAGTCAATAACGTTGCGCCATCTGAGAAGACAATTTTAAATGGTTCATACCCAGTATCTCGTCCATTGTTCTTCTACGTAAAAGGCGAGCACTTAAAATCAATTAAAGGCTTAAAAGAGTTCACAGAATTCTTCCTTAGCAAAAAAGTATCAGGTAAAGGTTCTAAGCTAGAAAAAGCAGGCTTAATTTCAATGTCTGATAAAGAACGCGCTGCAGTTCTTGCAAACTTTAAAGCGGGTAAAGCAGTTAAATAATTGGATTGAAACAGCCAATGGCAGGATTGACCTGCCATTGGCTTTTTGCAAAGAAACAGTTTTTTCAAGAAGGGCTTTTGAAAAAACAGTGGAGATTACATGAATCTGCTACTTATTGGTGTGTTGCTCGCAATTATTGCAATCGCTTATCAAGTTGGACTGACCAAAAGTCGCAAACTTGCAGGTAAAGGCAATAACTCAGCAATGTTGCATTCACGACCGGGCTACTATGGTGTTTTGGTCGCTTTATGGTGTGGGATTCCCGCTTTTTTAATCTTGATTGTTTGGAACTTGGTTGAACCGAGTATTTTTCAACATGTTATTTTAAATAATGTCCCTGAAAATATTCGTTTAAGTTTAGATCCTGCAAGCACGAGCGTAATGGTTGACCGCGTTCAAGCGATTGCTTCTGGTTTTGGGGTGAGTGATACGCCAGCTGCATATGAACTTGCAGCAGCAGAACAATTAAAGAAAATTGAAAACATTGGCTCATATGCAAAATTGGCCATTGTGATTTGTGCGGCATTGATTGGTTTAGTCATGGCTAAACGCCGCATCGCAGAAAAATATCGTGCACGTAACCAAGTCGAAAAAGTCATTAATATCGCATTGGCACTGTGTTCGGGTGTCGCAATCCTGACAACAGTTGGCATTGTGATGTCGATGTTCAGTGAAGCCATGCGTTTCTTTAGTTTTGTCAGTCCACTAGATTTCTTCTTAGGCACTGAATGGAACCCCGGTTTTAGTACATCAGGGAATGCCGAAGGTAGTTATGGTTTGCTGCCACTCCTTTGGGGCACACTCATGGTCAGTGGTATTGCGCTATTGGTTGCTGTTCCAGTTGGTCTGATGATTGCGATTTACTTGGCTGAATATGCCAAGCCAAGTTTCCGTGCTTGGGCAAAACCGGCCATTGAAGTTCTCGCAGGTATTCCAACGATTGTTTACGGTGTATTTGCCTTAATGATTATTGGACCTTTTGCAAAACAGCTCGGCGCATATATCGGACTCGATATTAATGCAACCAGTGCTTTAACAGCAGGCTTTGTGATGGGGATTATGATTATCCCATTCGTTTCATCATTATCTGACGACATCATTACCCAAGTCCCTCGCGCGCTTCGTGACGGTTCACTCGGTTTGGGTGCGACAAAATCAGAAACCATTCGCCAAGTAGTGATTCCAGCTGCATTGCCGGGCATTATCGGTGCATTCTTATTGGCAGCATCTCGTGCGATTGGTGAAACCATGATTGTGGTGCTTGCAGCAGGGAACAGTCCTTTACTGCATATCAACCCACTCGAAGCGGTGTCTACCGTCACCATTACCATCGTAAACCAATTAACAGGTGATACAGACTTTGCGAGTCCTCAAGCATTGGTCGCTTTTGCACTCGGTTTAACACTGTTTGTGATTACTTTAGGTCTGAATATTGTTGCACTGTACATTGTGCGTAAATACCGTGAGCAATACGAATGAGTACTACGAATACATCAAATATGGATCAAACTTTTGATCCGCTCGCAGCCGCAGAGCTTCGTGAAAAACGTAAGAAAATCATTGAAAACTCATTGGCGAAAAGACACCGTAAAGAAAATACCTTCCGTGTCTTGGGTTTTAGTGCAGTAGTGACTGGCTTATTGTTCGTCGTGCTATTGTTTGGCAGTATTTTAGCCAAAGGCTTACCAGCATTCTGGCAAAGCTCGATGACGGTGCCTGTGTTTTTTGATCCAAGTATCGTCAATGTAGGAGCGAAACCGGTTCAAAAAGAAGGTGAATCTCCTGCACAGTTCCAAGAGCGTTTTATTGCTTGGCAAACTGAAATGGGCATGGTGGATTGGGATGCGCTGATTGTGAATGGGATCATTGCAAAAGATCCAGCGATTGCCTCTCAACGTGATGATCTCAACAGTTTATATACCAGTTCAGAAGCATATCGCTTACGTGACATGGTTATGGCAGATCCATCATTGATTGGCCAAAAGCAAGATTTGAAAATCCTTGCAGATGCCAATGTCGATGTCTGGTTAGCGGGTAATATTGACCGCAGCTTGCCTGATGAACAGCAACAATTGAGCCCAGAAGTACGCCAACTCGCAGATAAACTCAAGGCTGACGGTGTTATCACCAACTCATTTAATACTGAAATATTTAAAAATCCAGACTCTCGTAGCTCACCTGCAACTTCAGGTTTAGCAGGGGCGTTTATGGGTTCACTCTTCATGATGCTGATCGTGATCATTATTTCGATTCCAATCGGTGTAGCATCCGCAATTTACTTAGAAGAATTTGCACCTAAAAACTGGATTACGGATGTTGTCGAAGTCAACATTAACAACCTAGCAGCGGTTCCTTCGATTGTCTTTGGTTTACTTGGTGCTGCGATCTTTATTGGTTGGATGCACATGCCGCTTTCGGCACCTGTGGTTGGTGGTTTGGTCTTAAGTTTGATGACACTACCAACGGTCATTATTACCACACGTGCATCACTAAAAGCTGTCCCGCCATCGATTCGTCAAGCCGCTTTAGGTTTGGGTGCATCACGTTTACAAACTGTATTTCACCATGTCTTGCCACTGGCATTACCGGGTATTTTAACCGGTGCCATTATTGGTGTTGCACAAGCCCTAGGTGAAACTGCTCCATTATTATTGATTGGTATGAGTGCCTTTGTGGCAAGTGTACCAGCCACTCCTTTAGATCAATCCACTGCATTACCTGTACAAATTTTCCTTTGGCAAGGTAACGAACTACGTAACTTCTTTGAAGGGCGTACCGCAGCAGCAATCATTGTACTTCTTGCTCTCATGATCGGCTTAAACAGTTTAGCGATCTGGTTACGTAAGAAATTTGAAGTACGCTGGTAATTGAGGGCATTATATGAATAGCGTCGTTACAACTGAAAAGAATTCCTTAGATCAGGATAAGTCCGTGAATCCAGAACAAACACAATTTACCTCTGCACAGGGCAGTCAAAAGCAAACCAATACTGCGTTTGTGTCACAATTCGATACGCAATCTAGCGCGAAAAAAGATGCGAAATCGACCAATGTGAAAATCAGTACCAATGATGTGCATGTGTACTATGGTGAATCTGAAGCGATCAAAGGCATTGATCTGAACATTTATGAAAATGAAGTGATTGCCTTTATTGGACCGTCTGGTTGTGGTAAGTCAACTTTCCTACGTACGCTCAACCGTATGAATGACACGATTGATTCTTGTCGTGTGACAGGGCAAGTGCTCATGGATAATCAAGATATCTATGATCCAAATCTCGATGTGGTGTTACTTCGTGCCCAAGTGGGTATGGTTTTCCAAAAGCCAAATCCATTCCCTAAGTCAATTTTTGACAATGTGGCTTATGGTCCTAAACTGCATGGATTGGCGCGTGACAAATACGACATGGAAGAAATTGTTGAAAATAGTCTGCGTAAAGCAGGGCTTTGGGATGAAGTGAAAGATCGTTTGAACCAACCGGGTACGGGGCTTTCAGGTGGTCAGCAGCAACGTCTTTGTATTGCGCGAACCATTGCAGTTAGTCCTGAAGTGATTTTGATGGATGAACCTTGTTCAGCACTCGATCCGATTGCAACAGCAAAAGTAGAAGAACTCATCACTGAACTTTCAGCGCAATATACCATTGCGATTGTGACACACTCGATGCAACAAGCAGCGCGTGTTTCTGACCGTACCGCATATTTCCATTTGGGTGATTTAATTGAAGTGAATTCCACTGAAAAAGTCTTTACCCAACCGGATCATCAGCTTACAGAAGCCTATATTACCGGTCGTTTTGGTTAATCTGGTCTGTTTAAAAATAGAGCCGAAAGGCTCTTTTTTTATGAAGTCAATAATTAGGTCAAAAAGTCTTGATAAAAATAAAATGCTCAATTTGGCTCAATGAGAATTATTTTCAAAAAATAGATTGAATTTTTGTGATGCAACCCACATGTTATACAACATAAATATGAATTAAATGAGTTTCAATTTTATGCTATTTCATAATCCTAAGTTGCCTGCGGAAATTCGTGTAAGTCACTTAAATGCACGTATTAATGAACAACGAAAAAAAATTGCGCAAACGACTGCATCTAAACTTGAGCTGCTGCAACTAAGCCAACAATTATCAAAAGAAGCGCGCGCACGTAAAAAGAATAACCAAAAAATTTATGTAATCGATTTTAATGGTGATACTGCTGCATCTGCGGTGACAAGTCTACGTGAAGAAATTACCCTGATCTTAGCGACAGCAAAAGCAGGACGTGACCGCGTGGTTTTACGTTTAGAAAGTCCAGGCGGGATGGTGCATGGCTATGGTCTGGCCGCTGCACAATTGGTACGTTTACGTGATGCTGGATTTAACTTAACCATTTGCGTGGATAAAGTTGCTGCAAGTGGTGGCTATATGATGGCCTGCATTGCAAATGAAATAGTTTCAGCACCATTTGCCGTGGTGGGATCGATTGGCGTGGTTGCACAAGTGCCAAACTTTAACCGTTTATTGAAAGAAAAACATATCGATTTTGAACTGTATACCGCGGGTCAGTTCAAACGTACCGTAACTATGTTTGGTGAAAATACTGCTGAAGGTAAAGCCAAATTTGAAGAAGAGTTACAGCAAACCCATAACTTGTTTAAACACTTTGTTGAAAAATACCGTCCTCAGCTCAATGTCGATAAAGTTGCCACAGGTGAGCATTGGTATGGTCAAGATGCAATGGATCTCAATTTGGTCGATAAACTCCAAACGTCAGATGAATATCTATTAAGTCTTATGCCACAACATGATGTATATATGATTGAAACCCGCAAAAAACCAACACTGGGTGAGAAGTTAGGCTTACAAGCAGCACAAATTGCGGATTCATTGGTTCCTGCTGTCATGTCAAAAGTGATGGAATCATTGAGCAAAGCTAATGCAAATATCGTTCAATTAAAAGATCTAAAATTTTAAAATCTTTATGCTTATAAAGTATTTAAAGCTCACTTCGGTGAGCTTTTTTTATGCTAAACGATGCTGTTGTGATAGATTGCGTTGCGTACATAGATATTGATGATAATGATGTCTAATTTTCTGTTTATTTTAGGTGGTGTCATTTGCCTAATGGTTTGGCCTTGGCTATATTTGCTGCATTTTCAAAGTGTGAAAAAATCTGTGCTGAAACAGTATGCTGCGCTGTTTGGCCCAGCAGCAACACTGTTGGCAGGCTATATTTATTGTTCATCACTACAGGTAGATGTTCGCTCTGAAGCCTGCGGCACTGTTGTGGCCTATCAGAGTTATATGAGTAGCGGAAATATAAATAAAAGACAGCCTTTTGAGCGGGTTGAAATTTTAGTGAATCATACAAAATATACACGGCATTTTCGTATAGATGATGATCTACAAAAAATGCCAGCGGGAGCAAAAGCGTGCTTTCAGTATTATGACCGAAAATTGAATCCGCAAATGTCAGATTCAATCTTAATTCAATGGACTGCTTAAATATTTAACTGATGTTACGCAGTAACACCAGAAGTGCAATTTGATTCAAATAAAACAACGATACGCGGTAACGTCATCCGCAAGTGTTTGAGACAGGGCTGCTTCTAATCAAAAATGTTTTTGCGATACTTTGAATACGTAGACGCGAGCGAACGAGTTTTGCGGTGAGGAGCATTGCTTCGCAAGATGGTTTCCTTGCGAAGCTTCGCTTCTCATTTTGCCGAATGAGAAACATCGTTTCGTAAAAGTACCTCCAGCCGAAGGCTAATCCCGTTATTCAATTCCTAGATGTAAGACTCCGTCGAATAGACTTAAAAATCATTTTTAAAATGAGAAATTACTTCTAGGTGCGTAACATCAGTATTTAAGATAAAAAATATTCAGGCTTTTGTTTAGCGTTATTCAACAAATTTGATGTCATTAAACAAATACCACCAGTGATCATCGCACCAAGTGTTGCGAGCAGCATATCTTTATGCGCATCCCAAATATCACCTTGTTGCCCATTATAATTTTCAGCTTCTTCTGGTGATAAGCCAATGGCAATCAGCCATTCGATCCATTCATAAAATAAACTGGTCGCCATGACGAATTGTATAACCAATAAAAAGAGTGTTCCGGCTTTTAATGGCGGTAGCCAGATTTGAAATATGCGATAAAAGAACGGATAGAGCAGCAATCCATAGGCAAGATGTACAAGCCGATCATACATATTCCGAGACCATCCCATGCTTTGGTTAAGGTTGAAACCGAAGAGAGCTTGTGTCCATTCAGAATAAGGTACATAAGAATATAAATAATGGGCACCGATAACATGAATCAATAAAAAGCCAAGATACAGGCAAACAGTTGTGAAACTTAGCCCTATTTTATAGAGGAAAATGAGCAGCACAATCAGCATAAACGCAGTGCCGATTTGATGGAGGATATATGCTTCCATTTCTAAAGGTTGGATACTGGCGATCACAATGGCAAGAGTTAATAACGCAAAAGCTAAGATGTGCTTAAGTTTTAATTTGAAATCAATCATGAAAAGGCAAAGCTCAAAATTTTTATCGGTGTGCAGTGGTTATAATTCGCGGCAAGTATAGCCATAATGTGATGAAAGGTGTTAGTTCGAGGGCGCTAGAATTTGTGCATTAATTTTTCAAATGTCATCAGCTAGCTACTAGGGATAAGTATTTTCAAAAAGATTGTATTAAACTCAGATGAATATCGAAGTTTATGTATTTGGAAGTAACTATGGCCGTTGTTGAGGCATTTATTGCGACTCAAAATTGTTATTTTAACTATGAGTTTGAAGAACTTTATTTAACAGATGATTTTCCAGAAGAGCTCTCTGTGTCTTTGCGTGGCATGATGTTTCGCCATGAAATTCAGTATCCCGATGCCACATATTATGTTTATTACTCAGATGTTTTAACAGGCTGTGAATTACAGCGAATGAAAGATGATTGGGCGAAATATTGCCCTGCAGAATAAAATTGCGTCTAAATTTTCTATCTCCTTATAGGAGATGAGAATCCTCAGAATATATTCTGAGTTCGCAAGGGAGAGTTGGATAGTCTCATCTCCTTGCGGAGCATGTTTCGCATCCCAAAGGGTGAAGGAGTATATAGGTAGAAATAAAAAACGAGGCATGAAGCCTCGTTTTTTTTGATCTATTTAAAATTAGATTTTAGAAATCAGATCTTAGCAATTAAATCAGCAACTTGTTTTGCTTGAGTTGATGCATTACCTGTATAAGTTGCAGGTGTCATTTCTGCAAGACGCGCACGGTCAGCAGCAGGAACAGCTTCAAGCTCATTACCATTTACGAAATCAACCATCATCTCGCGAGTCATTGCTTGACCACGAGTAAGGGCTTTAAGTTTTTCGTAAGGTTTTTCAACTGCATAACGACGCATAACAGTTTGAATCGGTTCTGCAAGTACTTCTTGCGCATGGTCAAGGTCTTCAAGAATACGTTGAGCATTCAATTCAAGTTTACCAATACCTTTAGAGCAAGCTTCAAAAGCGATCAAGCTTTGTGCAAAACCAACGCCCATGTTACGAAGAACAGTAGAGTCAGTTAAGTCACGCTGCCAACGAGATACAGGAAGTTTTTCACCAAGGTGAGCCAATACCGCATTCGCAATACCCAAGTTACCTTCAGAGTTTTCGAAGTCAATTGGGTTTACTTTATGCGGCATCGTTGAAGAACCAACTTCGCCTTCTTTCAAACGTTGTTTGAAGAAACCAAGTGAGATGTAGCCCCAAACGTCACGGTTAAAGTCGATCAAAATGGTGTTGAAACGACGTAGCGCATCAAAAAGTTCCGCCATGTAGTCATGCGGTTCAATCTGAGTGGTGTACGGGTTAAATTCTAAGCCTAAAGATTCAACAAATGCTTGTGAATGAGCAGGCCAGTTAATTTCAGGGTAAGCAGAGTAGTGCGCGTTGTAGTTACCTACAGCACCATTGATTTTACCAAGTAATTCAACTTGTTTGAATTGTTTGATTTGACGTGCAAGGCGGTAAGCCACGTTCGCCATTTCTTTACCCAAAGTTGTTGGGCTTGCAGTTTGACCGTGTGTACGAGACAACATTGGTTGTTCAGCGTGTTGTTCAGCCAAAGCAACGATTGAATCGATGATTTGCTGCATTGCTGCAACTAAAACTTCACGGCCATTTTTAAGCATTAAAGCGTGAGACAAGTTGTTGATGTCTTCTGATGTACATGCAAAGTGAATGAATTCACCCGCATTTTTAAGCTCATCAATATGTGCAATTTGTTCTTTCAGGAAATACTCAACCGCTTTAACGTCATGGTTTGTCGTACGTTCAATTTCTTTAATGCGGTTTGCATTTTCTTCAGAGAAATTTGCAACGATTGCGTCAAGTGCAGCATTCGTTTCAGCACTGAATGCTGGAACTTCTGTGATTTCTGGACGGTTTGCAAGCGCTTGTAACCAACGCACTTCAACAGTCACACGAGCATGGATTAAACCAAACTCAGAGAGGAAAGGACGTAGAGCATCACATTTGCTTGCGTAACGTCCATCTAATGGAGAAAGTGCGGTTAAAGCGTTCATAGCGATTCCTTAAATTTTGGAATTAAACGTAAAACAAAAAGCCCGTACTGCATCAGTTAAACCACCTGATACTGTAAACGGGCAAGATCTTGAATATCTTGTAGTAGCTTGCGCTTACTGAAAATCATACCCCATGAGCTACCACCGAGCTGACGCCATAAATGTGCCATTTGTAAGCCAGTAAATAAGGTGGCGCGAATGCGATTGGTATGAGAGGTATCTTTAAATGCTTCGGCATTGCCACGAACCATAATACGTGGATTAATTTGGCCAGCAGTTTCAATATAGGTTTGCGCTAAATTGGCAATGATACTTGGATGTAAATAATTATTATCGAAAAAGGAAAGCTGTCTCAGAATTTTTTGTTGGGATTGTTCAATGGTTTCGACAAATTTAGGATTGCTATAGACTTTCTTTTCTAACTGCAATAATGCCATCGCATACGTCATGGGTAGCTTGGTATTGGCAAGTTTAGGCAGTCTAGATTTGGGAGAAGTATTGAAGGGTTGAGTAATGCTACTTTCTAAGGTTTTTAATCCCAGCGAAATATCCGCCAAGCCACTAAAAAAATCAAGCGTCTGACTAGACTGATTCGACTTAGGACGGATATTTAAACTGGCTTTAATGAGATGTTCAAAATAAAAGTTACCGCTTTCCCCGATACTCTGTTGCCCAGTCAATGCAGTCATGTGGGTCAGCTGTGTCGCTTGAAAAACAGCAGCTAACGCCAATGCACGATTTTGGCGAGTATTCAGAGTCTGAGGCTGTTGAAACGGTAACTCTGTCATCCGAAACAATCCTTATTCAATAAAATCCGGTTTAGGCGCATTGGTATGATGAATCACACCACCCCCTAAACAAACTTCACCGGTGTAGAACACCACACTTTGACCCGGTGTAACAGCACGTTGTGGCTCATCGAATTCGACACGCACACCATTTGGCGCTGTAGGGTCTTTAAATATTGTACAGTCTTGGTCAGGCTGACGATAACGAGTTTTCGCTGTGCAGCGGAAGCCTGATTCAGGAATCTCTTGTTCACCAGCCACCCAATCAATCGCTTCAGACCATAAAATGGTGCTTTGCATGAGTGGATGTTCATGACCTTGACCAACGACTAGGCGATTACCTTCGATATCTTTATGCAGTACAAACCAAGCGCCTTCTTCAGCACCTTTTAGACCACCAAGACCGATGCCACCACGTTGGCCGAGCGTATAGTACATTAAGCCGTGATGTTCACCAACCTCTTTACCCGTGTCTAGGACGATTTTTCCGGGTTGAGCAGGTAAATATTGCTTTAAGAAGTCATTAAATCGACGTTCGCCAATAAAGCAAATTCCTGTTGAATCTTTTTTCTTCGCGGTGATTAGACCTAATTCTTCAGCGATTTTACGCACTTGTGGTTTTTCAATTTCACCCACAGGGAACAAAGTTTTGTTAATTTCACGACCATGCACTGCATGTAGGAAATAGGTTTGGTCTTTGTTGTTGTCTAGACCACGCAGTAGAGGGGCATACTCTTCACCACGTGAATTTTTTAGCGTTTCACCACGGCGGCAATAGTGGCCTGTCGCAATAAAGTCAGCACCTAAGTTCACAGCATGGTCGAGAAATGCACGGAATTTAATTTCTTTATTGCAGAGAATATCTGGGTTTGGTGTACGACCTGCGGCATATTCTTCTAAGAAATGCTCAAAGACACGGTCCCAATATTCCATCGCAAAATTTGCGGTATGAAGTTTGATACCAATTTTGTCACAAACGGCTTGAGCATCGGCAAGATCTTCCATTGCCGTACAGTATTCCGTGCCGTCATCTTCTTCCCAGTTTTTCATGAAAAGACCTTCAACTTGATAACCTTGTTGAAGTAAAAGTGCTGCAGATACAGAAGAATCTACACCACCAGACATACCGACGATGACACGTTGTTGCATAGGATTAAGCATCCAAATTTGAAATTAAGGGAGAATTTTGGTGCTCGTAAATGAGCGATAAAGGAAATTTTTGACCTGAAAGAGCATCTTGCACTGCTTTAATCACTAATGGACTGCGCGCACGGGCAGACTCAATGAGTTCATCAAGCGTCATCCATACTGCACCGACAATACCTGTGTCTAATTGTGCATCGGCATGGTGCTGAATGTCTTTAGCTAAAAAACAGAAACGGAAATAAGTACGATCAGGGAACATCGGGGGAGTATAAGTATACATGCCTAGAAGGTTCGTGATTTCTACATCGTGACCTGTTTCTTCCATGGTTTCTCGAATGGCTGCTTCAATAATGGTTTCGCCAGCTTCAACATGACCTGCAGGTTGATTAAATACAGTATGGGTCACACCTTCTGTATGTTCTTCAACAAATAGGAATTTTCCGTCTTTTTCAACGACTGTCGCAACAGTGACGTGAGCAGTCCAAGCGGTCATAGAAAAGCACCATGGGGTAAAAACGCTATTCTACAAAATTTAGGGAGCGGTGGCTACGATGGGAGGTGAATTCTTTGGAGGAAGATGATTTTTGAGTTTGGGTAAAAATTTTTGTAGAACAATGATTGAATAATGAGTGCAGGGCAAGATAAATTATTAAAAAAAGTAAAACTCTGCTTAGCTGGTTTTTTTGTATGAGATAAAATGATGAATTGTAAGAAATAAAAATAGTATTTCGTATACAGAATAGCACTTTTATTAGTTGTTCAAATTTCCTGATCCATTTCTAACTATCACACAATACCTCTTGCATAACATTTATATGTTGATCTTCTATCCATGAGTTTTTTCGTCCAGTATAATTTTTTATTTCAAACTGATAATGATTAAGTATCGTTATTTCATAAAACTTTAACCGCCAATTTTCAATGGGATATCTATCAATACTTAAAGGGACACATTCTTTTGTATTAACAAGTTGTTGAAATGAGCACACTATTGATTTAGAAGATATTTCAGTGCAATTATTCCAAAATCCTATCTCGCTCTTTGGATAAATACTATGTAAATGAATCCAATTTAACTTTTCATCTTCTGTCAAAGCATCTCTATTCCTATATAGCGTTTTTTCAGTAGAATGAGAATATTCGAAACTTGCTATACAAATCCCATTTTTTAAAAAGCACTTAGAATTATCACTAATAATTCCAATAATTCCAATAATTCCAATAATTCCAATAATTCCAATAATTCCAATAATTCCAATAATTCCAATAATTCCAATAATTCCAATAATTCCAATAATTTTACTTTTTTTCATTTTGGTACTGGCTTAAATAATGAGCAACTATGTTCATTAAAAAGTGAAATGAATAACCGTTTTGGATATAAATAGTGCCAAGATGAACATGAAATCTTGGCACTAAGAGTTTCATATTTTCTGTATGAAAAACCAAAAATATAAACTACAGTTTAAGCTACCTATAAAGTTAGCTTTATCTTTATTGAACATAAAACATTTTATGCAAAATCTATTTTATTTATAATTCCCCGACACCTTCACATAATTCTGCGCTGAATAAGGCAAGAACGCTTTTTCTTTATCGGTCAGTGGGCGAACTTTCTTAACGGGACTGCCCACATATAAATAACCACTTTCTAGAACTTTATTGGGTGGGACAAGTGAACCAGCACCAATCATCACATCATCTTCAACAATTACATCATCTAAAATAATCGTACCTATACCGACTAAAACACGATTACCAATAGTACAGCCATGCAATTTTACATGATGACCAATTGTGACATCTTCACCAATAATCAGTGGAGAACCCTCAGGCTTATCGGCTTTTTTATGACTCACATGCAACATTGAGTGATCTTGCACATTAGAGTTTTTACCAATACGAATATGGTTTACATCACCACGAATCACAGCAAATGGCCAAACAGAGACATTTTCAGCCAATACAACATCGCCAATCACCACTGACATTTCATCGATATAGCAAGAGTCATCAATACGTGGAACAGTGTGTAAATAAGGGCGAATGTTTTGGCTCATAGGAAAGTCATCTACAGGTTTTTAGGCAGTATAAAATAAAAAAGCACCTAGACCGAAATCTAGATGCTTTCACTTTAGTCTTAATATCGAGTTTTCATCAAACTTAGAATAAGTTGCTAAAGAATTGTTTGATGTGATCAATCATTTTTGCAAAGAAACCAGCTTCTTCGACATTTTGTAGAGCTACAAGTGGTTTTTCAGCAATGACTTTGCCATTAAGTGTTGCAACGTATTTACCAACCACTTGACCTTGTTTTAAAGGAGCAGTCAATTTAGGTTGAACAACCAATTGAGTTTTAATGGCGTTCGCTTCGCCTTTAGGCATCGTCACGTTAAAGTTTTCAGCTAGACCTACTTGAACTTCATTGTCTTTACCGTACCAAACTTTTGCTTTTGCAAGCACTTGTTTAGCAGGTTGAACTTTTACAGTTTCAAAGTTTGCATAACCCCAAGCTAAAATTTCACGTGTTTGAGATGCACGTTCGTTCATGCTTGGCGCACCAAAGATCACTGAAATTAAACGTAAAGGACCACGTTTAGCTGAAGTCGTTAAGCAGTAGCCAGCTTCTTCAGTATGACCAGTTTTTAAACCATCTACACTTGGGTCAGTATAAAGCAGGGCATTACGGTTGCCTTGCTTAATGCCATTGAACGTAAATTCTTTTTCAGAGTAGATCGGATAGTATTTTGAACTGTCATGAATGATATGTTGCGCAAGAGTCGCCATATCTTTGGCAGTCGAGAAATGACCTTCAGCTGGCATACCTGTCGCATTGATGAATTGAGTATTCACCATGCCAATACGTTTCGCTTCTTGGTTCATCATGTGGGCAAAGGTGCCTTCATTGCCAGCAATATGTTCTGCCATAGCTTTAGAAGCATCGTTACCCGACTGAATGATAATGCCACGTAACATTTCTAATGCAGTTGCAGTACCGTTGAGCGGAACGTACATACATGACTCAGTGCTGCTGCCGCGACACCAAGCCGACTCATTCATACGTACTTTTTCATTTTCAGTTAGTTCACCGCTTAATAACTTTTGTTCAATGATGTAACTGGTCATCATTTTTGTCATTGAAGCAGGAGCTAATTTTTCGTTTTCATTTTTAGAAGCAAGGATTTGCCCTGTCTCATAGTCCATCAGCACATAAGATTTATTATTTAATTCAGGTGGTGCAGAAAGGACAGTTGCCGCGAATGAAAAACTAGGTGCAAGTAGTAATGCGGCAAGGGCGGTTTTTCGGGTCATTCTGGGTGGTTCCAATAACTTAGGTATAAGCACAAAGAGCCTAGCATTTTAGGACAAAGCTAGGCGGACTGCTATGGGGTGCAAGCGCTTATTTTAAAAGTATTGTAACCAATTGGTATTATTTGCTGTAAGCAGTCAATTCTTTGCAAATCGCACCATTTTTCTTATCGCCAGCTTTCTTCGCATCAGACTGCGCTTCTTTTAAAGCATCTTTAAAACTTTTTTGTTTGCTGAGTTGCTGTAAAGCATTTACTGGGTTCTTTTCATTCGGCATATATTCTTTAGCTAATTTTGCATAACCCGCTTCAAACTTTGGTTGATCTTTGTCATTCACCAATTTTGGGCAGACTTCAGATAGTACATAGATAGCTGCAAGTTCTTGACTGGTCACTTGAGGTGTAGGGGTAACTTCAATTTTTTCATCTGCGGCATGTGCAGACATGGTAGTGAAAGCAAAAGTAGAAAGGCTAAGGGCACAAAGAGATTTTACAAAAGAGTTTTTCATTTAAATAACCTGTTAAATAAACTAAAAGATATCAAATAGCTAAAATTTATTTGCCTAGCTTAATCGTATTTCTGGTAGAGATCAGTAGAAAATTGTATTGAAGCTGTTTAAAAATCAATACATTGTGAAAGAAAAAAGGATGAGGCTATAAAGCGTCATCCTTTTTTTGGCAGGTTTGATGCAATACGGACTAACCTATTTGGAGAACGTCCAAAGCTGAATGATCAATTAACCTTCATAATTTAAAACGTCATCACAAACTGATTTTTGTTCAGCTTTATCAGTTTCTTTAGCAGCTTGACGTGCTTCTTCAAGAACTGATTTATATTCGCTGTCAGACTGTAGTTTTTCTAAAGTCATTGATTTATCAGAATAATCAGCAAGATATGTTTTAGTGAGTGCTTGAATGTTAGCATCAAATTTTGCATTTTGACCAATAATCGCAGGGCATACTTCTAACATGACTTGTGCAGATGCAATGTCTTCTTTTACGATGGTATTGGCTTCTTCTTGAGTGAAGTCATTGTCTGCGACCACAGTTTGAGTCATGCAAGCTGCTAGAGCAAAGCCCAAGAAACCACGAAGTGCTACGGTTTTATTCATTTTGTACACACACATTTATGCTGGATGTTGAAATGTAAATATATATAATTATTCATATATTTCAATAAAATGTTCTTGCGAGTCATTTTTAATTTTTTAGTAATGGAAATTTAGTTGTGAATATATTAATTGCCAATGATGATGGCGTTTTTGCTCCCGGTATCCAAGCTTTAGCACATGCATTGCGTCCTCTCGGTCGTGTGGTGATTGTTGCACCTGAAAGTGAACGCAGTGGTTTTTCAAGTGCACTGACTTTAGATCGACCATTACGACCTGTCGAAATTGCACCAAATATGTGGGCGGTAAATGGCACACCTGCGGACTGTGTGTATTTATCAATGAATGGTCTGTTCGATTTTGAATTTGATTTGGTGGTGAGTGGGATCAATAGCGGCGCAAATCTGGGTGATGATGTGCTGTATTCAGGGACGGTCGGTGCCGCATTTGAAGGTCGTCTAATGAAACAACCTGCGCTAGCCGTGTCTTTGGCTGGGCCGAATGTGCGTAGTTATAACAACCCTGAAGATTATGCCGTAGCTGCACAATGGGTGCATGACTTTATTGCCAATGGCTTACCTGCGCTACCTGCACGACATATTTTTAATATCAATATTCCAGATGTCGCTGAACTTCAAGGCACTAAAGTGACCTATCAAGGGCGACGTTTACAGTCCAAACCGATTACCAGTCATGTAGACCCGCGTGGTCGTCAAGTCTATTGGATTGGCTTGGCAGGTGAGGCTGTGGCAGAGCCTAAAAAAGGCTTAACCGATATCGAGTCAGATTTCTTTGCCGTGGCAAATGGTTATGTCAGTGTAACGCCTATACAAATGGATGCTACAAACTATGAGATTTTGAATAACTTACACGCAGAGTTATCTAAAATTTAAGTATTAGTGTTATAACTTTGTGAAAATGGTTATGCCGCAACTTTTTTAGAGTGGATTTTTGCTAATCTTAGCCCATTCATAATGACTATATTTGAATTATTAGTGAGGAAGATGATGTCCCTGGTGTCACAATATCGCGTTATTACCGCTCCTGCAGCATTATTTAAGACCCTTGTTTTATCTGCTGCTGTGGTTACAACTTTGGTCATGACTGGCTGTGCGTCAAAACCACAAATTAATAATGCGACCCGTTATGCGACTGCTCCGGATTATTATACAGTTCGTTCGGGAGATACTTTAAGTGGCATTGCAGCTCGCTATGGCTTGAGCTATGTCAGCATCGCAGAAATGAACGATATTGCCCAGCCTTATCGCATCTATGTTGGACAATCCATTCGCCTTAAAAATAGTGGCTCTCGTCGTACGACGTCTACACAAGCCATGACTCAAGCGGCACCAATTCAACGCCAAACGATTGCAATGCCAACGCAAACAGCACCCGTGACACAAGCTTCAACCACACCGTCAACAGTTACTCGAACTACTGTACCAACTCCTGTGGTCAGTTCATCTAGTTTACGATGGGTGAGTCCAGTATCACGTCCTACGGTATTACAAGGTTATAACTTAGCATCGAATGTGAAAGGAACACGTTACGCAGGCAATACGGGTGACGCTATTTTTGCAGCAGCTGATGGTCAAGTGGTCTATGCAGCCGATGGTCTTAAAGAGTACGGCAATTTAATTTTGGTGAAGCACATTAATGGCTATATCACCGCATATGCACATAACAGTAAAATGAATGTCAAAAGTGGTGATACTGTGAAAGCAGGGCAGCAAATTGGTGAGATGGGTTCATCGGGTACAAACCGTACGATGCTTGAGTTTCAGGTGCGTTTAGATGGTAAACCAATCAATCCAACTGCAGTTTTACCAAATAATTAAATATATAATGCAAAAGCAAAATATCCCCGTATAATACAATGAGTTGCTTTTATCGAAAGATGAAGCTTCTCATAAGTTTATGAGGGAAATTTATGTTAGATCAACTTCGAGCAATGGGTGTCTTTGCTTGCGTTGTGGAAAAAAATTCGTTTAGTGGCGCTGCTCGTGAGTTAGGTATTACCACGAGTGCCGTGAGTCAGCAAATCCGCTCACTAGAGCAGGATATGGAAGTCATTCTTTTACATCGTTCTACACGTAAGTTAAGTTTGACAGAAGCTGGACAAGCTTTTTTTCATAGTTGCCAAGAGATGCTATCTGCCGCAGAGCGCGGCAAAATTCGTATCAATGAACTTCGTGACGACTTGGTCGGTGAATTACGTATTGCATCGACACCAGAAATTTGTGCGAATCATGTGATTCCTGCATTGTCACATTGGATGTCTGCACATCGCGGTTTATCCGTTCATCTAGAAGCAGATAATCAATATATCGACTTAATTGATGGCCGCATTGATATTGCGCTACGAATGAGTTCAAAAATTGATGATCAACAGTTTCATGTGGTGCCATTGGCACATGTTGAACAAGTTCTCGTTGCAGCACCAAGCTATATCAACCAAACCAGTTTAATTACACGACCAGAAGATTTACAAAATCATGATATGGTTCAAATAAATTTGGTTAAAAACTTTCAGCATTTTGCATTTGAAAATGCAGTGACTAAAGAGCAGGTTGCATTGGATGTGCACTCCCGATTTACAACAAATAATGTATTTGCTGCAAAAGCAATGTGTCAACAAGGACATGGCATTGCAAGAATATTATATCTAGATACGCAAAAAGACTTATTAAACGGTTCTCTTGTTGAAGTTTTACCAGAATGGCGTTTACCATCATTTACTCTATATGCTGTGATGTCTAAACGTGATCAACAGCCTACTAAAATTCATCGTTGCCTAGATGCATTAAAATTGTATTTCAGTCAATTACCAGGCGGACGTGTATACCAAGAAGCCTCATAAAAAACAAAAAAGGTTTAAAAAGATATAAAAAAAGCCGCAATCAGCGGCTTTTTTTACTTTCGGCACAAATTACGCTAGAAAGTTTTTCACCATTTTAACAATGCGTTCAATCAAGATATCCGCTTGTTTTTTATTGATGTTCAGCGTAGGTAATAAACGAATCACAGAGCCTGCTGTTACGTTAATAATCAAGTGATGCTCATCACGTGCAATATTCACAAGTTCGCCACATGCTTTTGGTAATTCAATGCCGACCATTAAACCAAAACCACGAACAGTTACGTTTTGCTCTGCAAGTTGCTCTGTGAATTGCTCAACAAGATACGCACCCATATTTGCAGCATTTTCAACAAGGTTTTCCTTTTGAATGGTATCAATCACGGTATAAACCACACGTGAACCTAATGCTGTACCGCTATAAGTTGAACCGTGGTTACCCGCTGTTAAAACTCCAACACCACGACCTTGAGTCATGACTGCGCCGATAGGGAAGCCATTACCTAGACCTTTTGCTGTAGTTAGCACGTCAGGAATAATATTGGTGTGTTGATATGCAAAGTATTTACCAGTACGGCCGTTACCTGTTTGCACTTCATCAAGCATCATTAACCAGTTGTGTTGATTACAGATTTGACGAATTTCTTCGAGGTAGCTAAAACCTTGAGGTGCAGTATTTACACCACCTTCACCTTGGATCGGCTCAACCAAAATCGCTACGATGTCAGGGTGGTGAATTGCAGCTTCTTCAATTGCTTCGATATCACCAAAAGGTACACGAATAAAACCTTCAACCAATGGGCCAAAGCCTTCTTGAACTTTTTTGTTACCTGTCGCAGATAACGTTGCCATGGTACGACCATGGAAAGAATGATCAGCAACAATAATTTTAGGGCTTGCAACACCTTGCATATGACCAAATTTACGTGCAATTTTGATTGCACCTTCATTTGATTCTGCACCACTATTTGAGAAGAAAACTTCTTCCATACCCGCAACTTCAGCTAATTTTTGCGCAGCAGCCGTTTGCCAAGGCACTTCAAATAAGTTACTGGTATGAATGAGGGTCGCTGCCTGTTCAGCAATTGCAGCTGTAATTGCAGGATGTGAGTGACCTAAACCACAAACAGCTATCCCTGTCAGTGCGTCTAAGTATTCTGTGCCATCTGCGGTATACAGGTGAGCACCTTGACCTCGGACAAAGCTGATCGGTTGGCGGCCAAATACTGGCATCAAGTGCGATGGTTGATCAGTTTGTACTGGGGCAAGGGTAATGTTATTCATGACTAACTCTAATTTGTCAGGTGATTGAAATAATATAGAGGAGACGCCATATATATATGAGCATCAAGAGGTCTATATAAGCAAAATATGACTCACTTGAAAAGCTGAAATGTAAATAAAACGTGAAATATTGCTTTAGTCATATTGTTTTACTCAGTTTTGGGTATAATGCGAAGCAGATTTATTGAGGATATATCAATGACTGAACAAGCACGCGATACAGAAGCGTTAATTCGTGACCAAATTGCTAAACACGCAGTTCTACTTTACATGAAAGGCACTCCACAGTTTCCACAGTGTGGTTTCTCTGCGCGTGCAGTAGAAGCGCTCAGTCAAATTGGTCGTCCATTTGCTTATGTAAATATTCTTGAAAATCAAGATATTCGCGCAACTCTTCCACAAATTGCAAACTGGCCGACTTTCCCACAATTATGGATCAATGGTGAATTGATCGGTGGTAGCGACATTATGCTTGATATGTTCCAAAAAGGTGAATTACAACCTTTAGTTGAACAATATAGCCCAGCTCCTGAAGCTTAATTGGATGTGTATTTGATGATTTTAATCATTGGATACAGATAAAAATAGCGCCTTTAAGGCGCTTTTTTTATGACTTAATTATCTAAAAAGTCTGGGGTTATGCGTTTTTCCACCATCCTCATAGGCATTTAAAGCACAATGAGTGGTGGAAAAATCAACAAATGAATAAACTCATCGAAGATTTATGACGGATTGTCTTCAGTCGGACTTTCCTCAATGACTTGCTCATTTTCAGCAGTACTGTCTTGAGCTTCAGACTTCTTTGCCTTTTTATCTTTGTCCTTTTTAGACTTCTTCTTTTTTTTCTTTTTCTTTGGCTCTTCTTCCTCAAACTCAGCACCATCTTCAATCGCTTGCCAGTACTCAAGTTGCTCCATGACAGCAGCGTAGATTGAGCCTTTGCTATAACGACCTTTTTTATCAAGAGTGCCTACTGGACGCGCCATCAAAATTTCTAATGCTTGGTCAATGGTATCTATGGCGTGAATATGGAATTGACCTTGTTGCACAGCTTCAATCACATCTTTGCGTAACATTAAGTGCTGCATATTTTGGCGTGGAATAATCACACCTTGCTTGCCTGTTAACCCTTGTAATTTACATGCATCATAGAAGCCTTCAATCTTGGCATTTACACCCCCAATCGGTTGAACTTGACCCAATTGGTTCATGGAGCCAGTGATTGCCCAAGATTGATCGATCGGTAATTGGCTAATAGCGGAAATCAGAGCTGAAAGCTCTGCAACAGTTGCGCTGTCGCCATCCACTTGACCATAGCTTTGCTCAAAGGCGAGGGCAGCAGAGAAATGTAAAATTTGTTCACGACCAAAGTGTGCCTTTAAGAAACTCGACATCAGCAGGACGCCTTTGGCATGTAAAGAACCACCGAGTTCTACACTACGCTCGATATCTAAAATATCGCCGCCACCTTGATAAACCGAAGCCGTTAAACGTGACGGTAAACCAAATTCAACATCTGCATATTGAATCACAGAGAGGGCGTTAATCTGCCCGAATCGATGACCTTTGGTTTCGATTAACTGTGTACCGCGAGTGAGATCTTGCCAATATAATTCACGTAAGTAGCCTAGACGGTATTTACGATGATCAAGAGCGGTGTTGATATGTGTTTCTGTCACCATTTTATCGCCAGCAAGTGCTGCATGATGATGTGCTTCACGAATCAAATCACCTAAGGTGAGGGCATGTAATGACAAAGAGCTTTGATCTTCAGCTTGACGACTTGAATCAGTTAACAGTGCAGCAAGTGCTGTACGGTCAAACGGCAGAAGTTTGTCTGTTTGCACATAGTCAGCAATCAGCTGCATATATGCCTGCTCATTAATGTCATTACGTTGTAATGTATCGGTAAAATCGGCACGAATTTTAAAGACACTGCCCAGTTCTGGTTCGAGTTCTAAAATATCGTAATAAATATCAGGTTCAGCAAGCAGGATCACTTTGATATTTAAATCAATAGCTTCAGGCTCAATCGAAATACTGCCTGTCAATGTAAGCATATGTTCAAGTGAAGACAGCTTTAAATGTCCTGACTTTAATGCACGTTTTAGACCTTGCCATGCATAAGGCTGCTCTAAAAGTTGTTCAGCTTCCAAGATGAGGAATCCACCATTGGCCTTATGCAATGCACCAGGACGGATTAACGTAAAGTCTGTGGTGATGGTGCCATTTTGGGTCAGTTGTTCGACATGACCTAGCAAATTGTAATGGGTTGGGAAATCTTCAAAAATAACGGGCGCACCAGCATTTGGTTTGTGTGAGGCGATAATGTTAGCTTGGTAGCGAGATGGCACGCGGTTAAATAGGCCAGGTGTAAAGTCATCTTCTTCTTGCTCAAGCACAAACTCAACATTTTGAATGATGTCATCTGCATATTGCTTCAGATAATCTTCCAAGCCTTCAACCATGCTGAATTTATTTTGAATTACATCAATACGCGGCATGACGACTTGTTTAGCAATTTCACGGTTTAAAACCTGAACTTTATCGCGTGCGTCATCTTCAAGATCACCAAGATGTAGACCAAGACGTTCAAGTTTTTTATCCATATAACGGACGTTTGACGCAATTTCAGCACGTTGTTTGCTGCTTAAAGCATTGATGTCTTCTTTCGACATTTCTTGGTATTTGTTATCTACTAAGTGCATCGGAACGAAACAATGATCATCATCCTGAGAAATCAGTTTAAGATCGAGCTCTTCACCTTCTCGGGTTAATTCAACTAAAGCAAGATGTTGTTCATCACCAGCATGTTGGCGAATCATTTCAATACGATTGTGATAGGTTTCTGCGGTGAAGCGACGTTCAAGCTGTTTTAATATGGTTTGCCAACTTTGATGTAATAACGCTTGGAACTTTGTCGCTTGACCAGAGGGAAGTTTCAGCGCAATCGGTTCGCGCGGAAATTTAAAATTATTGACATAGACCCAGTCTGAAGGCGTTGGCATATTTTTAGCGTGTTGTTGTAATAAGCGCTTAATCATGGTGCGCTTACCTAAGCCTGCGGTACCTACAGCAAAAATGTTATAGCCTGAATAGGGTAATGCAATGCCAGCCTCGACCGAAGCTCGGGCACGATCTTGTCCTAAAAAGTCATTAAGTGGTTTGATCCGCTTGGTAGACGTTGGTATTTTTTTGAGTTCAGGCGTATGCGTCAGCTGAAGCGGCTGCAACTGGGTTTTAGTTAAAGTATTCTGTATTTCGGGTTGATCAAAAGCGCTCTTTAGTGTCGTTACTGTTTCTGCTAAGTTTTTTGTGTTGGTTTCATTAATGGTGGTTGATAAAGAAGAGTGAATTTGTTCAAGTCGCTGGGTCACTGTTGAATCCAAAAAACTAAAGAATAGAGATATGTAATTAAGGTATACAGGTTTAATGCCAAAGATCAAGCAACAGCATGCGAAATATCGATAAAATAAAACAATGATTTCATAAATGTTGTTGAAACCGTTGTCATTAAGCGCTTGAATAGCAACATTCGATTTTGACAAAAATAACTGAGTCATGACAACACAAGCTTCAGGATGGAAATCTGCTTTTACTGCATTTTTAGACCGACGTACGCTGATTATGCTTTTTCTTGGCTTTTCGGCCGGTATTCCAATTTTACTGATCTTTTCCAGTTTATCGCTTTGGTTAGGTGAAGCAGGAATTGATAAAAGTGCAGTAACTTTTTTTAGTTGGGCTGCACTTGGCTATTCGTTTAAGTTTGTTTGGGCACCCTTAATTGATGAGTTGCCTGTACCATTTTTAACCAAACAACTCGGACGTCGCCGTGCATGGTTGTTGATCGCTCAGGTTCTCATTATCTGTGCAATTTGTATCATGGCATTTTCAGACCCAGCTTTAGGGCAAAGCTATATTTACCAAATGGCTGCTGGAGCCGTATTACTTGGTTTTTCTGCCGCAACGCAAGACATTGTGATTGATGCGTATCGTATTGAGTTGGCAGAAACTGAAATGCAGACCGTTTTAGCTTCGACCTATAATGCAGGTTATCGTATCGGCATGATCGTGGCAGGTGCAGGGGCGTTATTTTTGGCTGCATATTTAGGCACGGCCAAAGGTAACTATATTTATGAAGCTTGGAAATATACTTACCTTGCAATGGCTGCTGTGATGGTTATTGGTATTATTACAACTTTATCGATACGTGAGCCGCAAGTTGACCGTGTACAAAAGCATTATAAACGGACCGACTATTATCGTTTAGTCGCTGTATTCTTTGCTGCGGTGGTTGCCTTTGTCTTGAGTTATATCTATTCAGGTGTAGCGGTTGAAAGCTTGAAAGAGCAGTGGCAAATTTCAGACTCATTCGCCTTGTTCTGTTTAGAGGCTGTACGCTTTATTGGTTCAGCTGTGGTTGCTTTTGGTGTCGGTTCTGTTTTAGTGAAATCGGGTGCTGTAAATAAGCAGATGGCATTTGAAACTTGGGTTAATCCAGTTGCAGATTTCTTTAAGCGTTATGGTCTAAAACTGGCTTTAGTGCTGTTGTTACTTATTGGTTTTTACCGTATTTCCGATATTATCGCCGGCGTCATTTCTAATGTGTTTTATCAAGATTTAAACTTCACCAAAGAGCAGATTGCCGAAGCTGTAAAAGTCTATGGTGTGATATTTAGCTTGGTTGGTGGCTTCCTTGGCGGTTTGCTAGCGCAGCGCATGAACATTATGAAATTGATGTTTGTTGGTGCGATTTTAGCAAGTTCAACAAACTTGATTTTTATCGGTCTGGTCAAATCAGGTCAGCCATTGAGTGATGTCACTGTCAATGTAGCAGGGCAGCAATATACAGCGACGCCGGATGATACGGGTGCTTGGGCAGTTCAAATTCCAAAAGCAGTCTTGGCTGCAGATCAAAATATTAAAGTCAGTGCGGATTATCAGTCTAAGAATCAACATCCAATACAGGTGAGTTTGCCGTATCTGAATAATGCTTTTGCAAACTCAGCAATGATGTTGTTGCCAGTGACTTCAGATAACACGATTTCAGCTCAAGAGACTGCAAATAGTATCGTGGTCCGTGGACAATACTTGGCAGGCGAGTTAAAAGAAAGTCAAAAAATTCAAATTATTTTGGATGCTAAACCATTCGACGCGAAGCTTGATAAAACTGGTGTTTTTAGTGCTGCAATTCCAGGTCAAGCGCTCGAAACAGCAAAGCAAAAAACATTAACGGCTCAATTACTAGAAAATGATGTAGTGAAAAAGAGTGTCGATTTAGCATATCAAGTGAATACATCGGCCAATATGGCGGGTGTGCTTGGTGTTGATATTCAACCGATTAACTTAGCAAGTGCTGAACAGAATGTGGACATCAAAGGTAAGGTCATTAAGCCTTATAGTTCGCTGTGGCTGTATTTTGCGATTATTGTTGATAACTTGGCTTCTGGTCTTGCTGGTGCGGCATTTATTGCATTTTTATCGAGCTTAACCAGTGTTTCTTTCACAGCTGTTCAATATGCCATCTTTAGTTCATTAATGACCTTAACCCCTAAAATTTTAGGCGGTTACTCAGGTACGATTGTGACCAATATCGGTTATCCAAACTTTTTCTTGATGACAACTCTAATTGGTATTCCGATTTTAATTTTAGTGGTTTGGGTCGCCAAGCTATTGAAAGAACATGAACAAAAATCCAATTCATAATTCAATTTAAATTAAAAAAGCCCATTCAATCTGAACGGGCTTTTTTATTCTAAGCTTATAAATAGCCTAAACATATCTGCGGTTTTGGACAAGGATATTTGAAATAAGCAGGTATATGCGTTCTAGACTTAAATTGAACTTTGCATGTTAAATCCCTATAGTATTCAGACATAATGATAGATTTAGGAAACTCGATTATGCGCATGCTGCATACCATGTTACGTGTAGGCAATTTAGAGCGTTCATTGGCGTTCTATACTGAAGTACTCGGTATGACTTTGCTTCGTAAGCGTGATTATGAAGAAGGTCGTTTTACTTTGGCATTTGTGGGCTATGGTGATGAAGAAAATCATACCGTACTCGAGTTAACGCATAACTGGGATACGGATAGTTATGAATTGGGTAATGCTTATGGTCATATCGCTATTGCTGTAGATGACGCCTACAAGGCTTGTGAAGAAATTAAAGCACGTGGCGGTAACATAGTACGCGAAGCAGGGCCAATGAAAGGTGGTGTGACCGTCATTGCCTTTGTTGAAGATCCCGATGGCTATAAAATTGAGTTGATCCAACAAGACTCAAATGCACGAAATAATTAATGTGCAATCATTAATATAAAGTCATCTGTAATTCTGAATATTCTTATTTATAAATTTTTTTGCGTTGAGCTCACTATCAACGTTTAAAATAACGAATATATCGGAGAAAAGCTGGCTTTATTTACATGGCCCAGTAAGATGAAATTTACTCAATGGTAAATTTAGCTTATTGGGCATTTTTGTGCCGATGAGCTTTAAAGGGAAATTTGTACAGGATGTTGTTATGCTAAAAATGTTGGCTTTGGATCGTTTTACCATTCTACTTTTTGTAATGGTCATACTTGCGACTTTTTTGCCTGTTAGTGGTCAAGCTGCAGAAATCTTTGGCTATATTACCACGGCTGCAATTGCCATTTTATTTTTTCTCCATGGTGCAAAGTTATCTCGTGAGGCTGTGGTTGAAGGCATAATGCATTGGAAGTTACATGCTTTAGTTTTTGCTTTTACCTTTGCATTATTTCCATTACTGGGTTTAATGGCGAAACCAATCCTCGTGCCGATGTTAGGGCAAGAGTTGTATTGGGGCTTTTTGTTTATGTGCTTCTTACCCTCGACAGTACAGTCTTCCATTGCATTTACTTCGGTAGCACAGGGTAATGTTGCTGGCGCAGTCTGTAGTGCATCATTTTCAAATATTATTGGGATGTTTATTACCCCAGTGATGGTGGCCTATTTTATTCTCGGTCAGTCACAACATAACTACGATCCGACGGCATCTATTATCCAAATTACCCTGTTATTACTGATTCCCTTCATTTTAGGGCAGCTCCTCCGTCCTTGGGTGTTTCCTTATATGAAGAAAATGCCAAAAATTGTGAAGGTATTTGATCAGGGCTCAATTTTGATGGTGGTCTATGGCGCATTCAGCAGTGCGGTGGTGGCAGGGCTATGGCATCATGTGAGTGGTATGACTTTATTCCTGTTGATTGTGGCGTGCTCTGTCTTGTTAACAATCATTATGTTATTGGCGCTATATGTACCACGTTGGTTGGGCTTTAGCCGAGCTGATCAAAAGACGATTTTCTTTTGTGGTTCTAAAAAAACCTTGGCGAGCGGCGTGCCCATGGCACAAATTTTATTTATTGGGCAGCCGATGGGGATGATAGTTTTACCGATTATGATCTTTCACCAAATTCAGTTGATGGTCTGTGGTGTGATTGCCAACCTTTGGGCAAAACAAAGCCGTGGGCAAGAATAGGACGAGATGAGTACGTCCATTTAAAATACCTTAATATAGATGAAAAAAATCATGAAAATTAAAAAAGGCTTCTTCATTTTATTCTTGGGTATGAACACAGTCGTTCATGCCCAAGAGGATTTATCTTTAAATAGTAACCGTGATGTCATTGAAAAAATGCCGCTCATCAGCCTACAGCCCATGCTAGATTTTTGTCGTGATCGACAACCACAGATGAATACGGAATTAGATCAGGCTTATCAAGCTGCAAAGCTTAAATTAATTGCTGCGGTTCAGGCTGTCCGTTTTAAAGGTGTAGAGCCATTAAAAGCAAAAGATTTTGATCAGCCCGTCGATGCACAATTTAAACGGCAGCTTCAAGGCATGTTAGAGGGCATGAGCAAATCATTACAGCCAGTAAATGCAGCGACGTTTTGTCCTGCATTTATTGAAAAATTAAACCATTTTGATCAAGCCCAATTTCAGCGTACAGTCGAATTACAATATCAGAAATATTTAGAGCAAGCTCAACCTAAAGAGTAGAGCGATTCAGCCTTGAATATCTATTTATTAACAATAAAAAATCAGCTATAATTTGCCCCAACTTGTTGTGCTTAGCTCTGACGGTATCCGTCTCGGTGGGCCAAAAGAATGGTCTGTTATGGTGTTGGTCTGCTTTTTTTAAGCCTTCCTTGTAGTGATGCAAGAGTGATCAATTGCGATGACAGCTAAACCTTCTTAAATCTTAGGAGTAATCGACGATGCGCGCCGATATTCACCCAAAATATGAAACTTTAGTTGCTACATGTTCATGCGGTAACGTAATTGAAACTCGTTCAGCTCTTGGTAAAGAAACTATTTACCTAGACGTATGTTCTGCTTGCCACCCATTCTACACTGGTAAACAGAAAAGCGTTGACACTGGCGGTCGTATCGACAAATTCAAACAACGTTTTGCTGGTATGTCACGTTCTATCAAACGTTAATATCCAAAACGAAAAACGGGCTTTATGCCCGTTTTTTTTGTGCCGATAAAAAGATAAACTTTAAATTGGCAATGTTCAGAACTTTATTGGTCCTGAACATCGATGAGATGGTCGAGTTTCTTCTGGAAATAATCGCCTTGAATAAAACGAGCTTCGACATTCCAAGCATTGGCAAATAGGGTCATGTCATTTAATTCACGTAGCATGATTTCAACAGTTTTGATTTCATGATAAGTGGTAATTTTTTCTTGGAGCTCTTGGCATGACTTATCGTTTGCAAGCATTTTGGTCAAACTTGAATCTAATGTTAAGCAGTGAACATCCATTTGACGTAATAATGATTCACTAAACATCGAATGACCAAAATTGCGTAAAGCCAGTTCAGCACCATTTTTACGAAGTTCAACAAATGCTTTTTGAGCGGCATCGATATTGAGCTGAATGTCTTCTTCTGCAAATTGTAAAATTAACGGATTTTTCAATTTACTACGAATAATCGTAATCAGTTTCGAAATAAACTCAGGGAAGGTGCGGTCGCTATATAGCACTTCTTTGTTCAGGTTAACGATTAATTTAGCTTCAGGGAACTGAGTGATGAAGTTGTGTAGCTGTTTACACGATTCAACCAAGATCCAACGATCCAACTTAATGGATAGCTCTGAGTCTTCAGCTAACTCACGCAGTTGGGCGATATCTTTCCATTTATTTTCAAAAATAAAGCCGCTGGTTACTTCATAAGTATAAAGATGAGAATCTTCTTTATCATACAGTTGCTGATATTTAAGATGAATTTCACCGCGTTCTAAGCAGTTGCGAAGGGCTTTGATAACAGGAGCTTCATCACTAACGACAATCGGTGCAATTTGCGCTTCTGGTGTACCAAAATCCAAACTTGGAATATCAATTTCTAATGGAATCGTTAAATCGATTTCAGGTGCCTGTTGGTTGGTTGGTAGCGCAGTATTAAAGGCTTTCGCAACAAAGGTCTCAAAATGTATTTCATCACGAATATCGCTGTCTAAAACACTGTATCCCATGCGTAAATTTAATGGATAAGTTTCATTATTTACACTGAGTAATTGAGGTTTGCTCAGTGTGTTGAGACCAATCAATTTAGACTCAAGTTTGAGCTGATTATCCGCTTGGAATAAGGCAACGATTGCACCATTGTCTAAACTAAATAATGGAGCATGAGTCTGATCTTTCAAGAAGTCTTTAATATTGGTGAAATAGCTCTTATAAGTATTCCAATCTTTTTGAAAAATCGCATCTGAGCAAGAAGCCAAAGTAAATAGCACTAATGCATTTACATTGGCAGGTTGCTGACCGATGATACGGTTGAGTTGTTGAAATGCTTTTGGTTTTTGTGGGCTGGCTTCAACTGGCGCGTTGCTAACAGCATTACTGTTTTGACTACCAATTTCAATTGCGAGCTGTAACGCGTCTTCTTCAGCTGCGGCAATAAATTCGAGTTTTAGTGGGTTTTGCCCAGCCACAGCGATATTTTGCGAATCAAGATCAAAACGTCCTAAGTCGAGCTGTCCTTGGCTGATTTTTTTAAAGCGTTGTTTAAAGTCATTGAGGTCAGAAGGTTGTAATAGATCGAGCAGGGGCAGACCGATTACATCGTCTTCATTTTTTAGACCAAATAAAGTGAGATATTCAGCATTGGCTTGAATATGAATACCTTCTTGAATCACTGCAACCGCTTTACGACTATCTTCAACTAAAGACTGGGTTTGAATCTGAGCCGTTTCAAGCTCTTCCATTAAATGTTGTTGAGATTGTTGTAGGCGACTAAAGGATAAAGCACGGATTAAACCAAAATAGAAACTTTCAGGTTCAGCAATATCGACGATGTCATAAATCCCTTTTTTGACTAAACTTGCATATTGTTCAGCTTGATAGTCTTCAGGTTTAAGTAAAATAATTGGTAAATTCGGTTGGCTCGACAGTTGAACTAAACTTAAAGCTTGTTCATATTTTAAATCATAAGCACGTCCAAAAATGATCAAGTCCCAATTGAGATTCAGCTGTTTTTCGAAATTTTGTAAATCATCAAGTAATATGGCATGAACTTGATGTTCGCTGTCTGTCAATAAATCACGTATCTGGTTAAAACGTATTTGATTATCATCAATAATGAGTAATCGAGTTTCCGTACGTTTTAGTTTTTTGGATAGTAATGGATTTCTCACTTTAATGCTTCCCATAAGTCGTTATTTTTGATCTCATTGCTCTGTTTCGCAATATAGTCTTTAACGACATTTTCTTGCTCTTCATTCAATAATTCATATTCAAAGCGAATAAAGCTTTGCGTCACCAACTGCGCTTTGGTGAGGTAGACTTTGATGTCTTCTTTGCCTAAGCGAAGGTGGACCGTTTGTTTCTCTCGGAAGAGATTTGCCCCAGGTAAAATTAAGGTCGTAGACACCTGATCTAGTTGTGTGGTCTGAACCAATAAAGCAGGTTGATGATTTGTTGTATTGCGGTCGGTACGAATATGGGCTGAACATGGATACAAATCTTGAGCCAGTACTTCGAGACCCAATTCCAAACTTTTTTCAGTCGATTGTTTGATCCAACGAACAACACCGCCACGCCATTGGCTTTGAGCATTTTCTTGGATCAAAATAAATTCGCCGGTTTTTAAATTGGCTGGGGTAGGCCCAGTCCATTTAATGCGATAACCATTCACACTAATATCTAAAACGTCGGCGGTATGAATCTGTTTTGCTTCACGATCTAGCGCTTTCGCATTGGTCATGCCCGTTGGCATATTTGAATCATGCGAATTGACAAAAGACGCTTCATTGTGGAATTGATAGTTGCCTTCTAAATCTAAAGTTTCATGGAAGTTTTTACCTTTAGAGAGATAGAAATGCGCCACCATTAAGCTAAAGCAAATATTGATTTGCGCAGAATATTCATAACGTTCATGACGACGTTCAGTGTTGTTGGTCAAAATATTATGAATATGGAAATACAGCGCAGGGGTTAAGAATAGCTTTTCATTTTTAGAAAGGAAATTGGCATTCTTAGTTTGCGTTTCGGTCAAATGATCGAGCAAGTTTTGCGTTGAAATGTACACATTGGCTTGATACGACCGATCTTGTTTAGAGTTATAAATCGGTGGGTGATCTTTTTTCGTGTCTACAATATAGCGTGAAAGCGTGGTTTCTTTCGGTAGGATTTGAACCAATTTTACCCAGTCAAAGCTACATAAATACAAGCCTTGGATTTCAGCAGGGCGAATCTGATGATTATTGAAAATATCTAATAAGATCAATTGTGCATAAGCTTGGGCAATATTTGCAATTTGATGCTGAGTACCCAGTAACTGATTGACATTACTTTGATAGAAATTGTGTTCAATGGCACATTCAATCAGTTGATGTGCCGCAATCCATTGACCCGCCGTCGGTGTGGCATACAACATGTGTTGTTGATACAACAACAGTGTCAGTTGTTGCAACGCATAGTAGATTGATGCAATTCTAGCGGTTTGTAAGCTTTTTTTATGGCCGAATGAAAAGATCGAAAACTTTTGTTGATTAAGCTGCTGATTACATCGCTTGGCAATATCAATATAGATTTTGGCAAAGTGACTGCGTAAAAGCATAGCTAATTCAATGATTTGGTCATTACGATCCGTGGTAATGAGGCTTTGATTGGTAAAGTGTTTTTCTAAGCTCGTGAGCACACTTTCCATAGTCGGATGTAATATTTGAACCAAATCAAAACGTAACATCTCTTGGCATTTCAGCTCGGAGATTTCAAGTAAGGCATTGAATAAAGCTTTAGATGAGGTACCCAATTGTAAAATTGAAATACCGTTTAACCACTCTTGCAGACCTTTAGCATTGGTCGGACAAAAGCTTAATTTATCCAGCTTTAATTCAGTCGGATTGTAAAACGTATCTGAAGTATGCGTGGTCATCTTTATTATTTAACTCAAAAAGTTGAAGCCCCAAAAAGCGGTGTCTTGTTTTTTTCGCCCGCTATTTCCCGTACAAGTTTAGGAACCAAATAACCTGGTAGGTTCTCTAAAACTTTTTTATAAATTAAATCAATATCCTGAGCTGGTGTATCAAAATGATGAGCACCTTTTACTTTATCCAGAACATGTAAATAATATGGCATTACACCTGCGTCGAATAAGCGGTAACTTAAATCGACCAATACATCTGCAGAATCATTAACCCCTTTTAATAAGACTGCTTGGTTCAGCACGGTGATTCCTTGTTTGACAAGCTGTTGAAGCTGGCTACACGTGAAGTCATCTAGCTCTGATGCATGATTTGAGTGTACCACTAGAATAATGCGTAGCCTACTGTTTTTTAAAATAGAAACCAGCTCTTCATCGACACGGTTGGGGATTACGATAGGAACTCGTGAATGAATTCTCAAAAATTTAATTTGTGGCAAAGTCGATAAACGTTCAATCCACACTTGAAGTTTACGATTTGATAGTGTGAGCGGGTCTCCACCACTTAAAATCACTTCATTAATATCGGATTGTTGTTCGATATATTGCTTAATGTTTGCCCAATCGTCATTTTTAGGCAGGTTTTCTTGGTAGGGAAAATGTCGGCGGAAACAATAACGGCAATGGACCGCGCAGGCGCCGGTTAAGGTCAGTAAAAATCGAGACTTGTACTTATGTAATACACCAGGCTGTTGGTTGGCTTGTTCTTCACCTAATGGGTCGGTAACAAAACCGGCGTGTTCTTCAAGTTCCAAATGATGCGGTAGGACTTGGAGTAAAAGCGGATCGAGCGGATTACCTTTTTGCATTTTTTCGACAAAAGCGCGCGGCACGCGTAGGCGAAACTCATCTGCTGCGAACTGAGCACCTGATAATAACTGATCATGCGAAAGTTCTAATACATCGAGTAATTCTTGAGGATTTGTAATCAAATCACTCAATTGAGTTTGCCAGTTTTGCTCTTGAAATAAATAGTTTATCATGCCGAATGTTTAAAAAATGCAGAAAGGTGAGTGGGGAATATTGCTGAAATTAATGCGTCGAACTTTTAAGTGTAAGCTGAAATAATTCCGATAAAGCTCACAACGGATGAAGCCTACGAAACATTTATTAAGTTTCAGTAAACAGCAATTTTACCTGTTTGTGGGCATTGTATAAACAAAGTTCTTTAATGTCTGAGTGTAAGTTAAGCAGCTTGACCCCTTTAATGGGGATTTTTTCGTTGCGACATGGTGCATTGGTCATTTAGAATACGCAATATCACATTAATGTGCATGTGGCAGCCAATGTTACAGTCAGTACTTGCTAAATGACATGTTACAGCCCATAGCATCTATAGATTAAAGTTAGTAAGTTTGGAGTGAGCCAGTCATGGCCTATTATTCTACGAATGATTTCAAGTCAGGCCTTAAGGTCATGCTTGACGGTAACCCATGTTCAATCATGGAAAACGAATACGTAAAACCAGGTAAAGGCCAAGCTTTTAACCGCGTAAAATTACGTAACCTTAAAACTGGTAAAGTTTTAGAAAAAACTTTCAAATCTGGTGATTCACTAGAAGCTGCTGACATCCAAGAAGTTGAAATGAACTACTTGTATAACGACGGTGAAATGTGGAACTTCATGGATCCAGAATCTTTCGAACAAATCGCTGCTGATAAAGTTGCTATGGGTGACGCGGCTAAATGGTTGAAAGATGACTCAAATGAACTTTGCACAATCATGCTTTGGAACGGTGTTCCTTTAACTGTGAGCGCGCCCAACTTCGTTGTATTAAAAATCGTTGAAACTGATCCAGGTGTACGTGGTGATACTTCAGGCGGTGGCGGTAAACCGGCTAAGCTTGAAACTGGTGCAGTTGTACGTGTTCCATTATTCGTACAGCAAGAAGAAAGCGTTCGTGTAGACACTCGTACCGGTGACTATTTAGAACGTGCATAATGGTTTAAAAATAGACTATTATCGAAAGGGATGAAGTGATTCATCCCTTTTTTTATACCTATTGGTTTAAATTTTTATTCCAAAGTATTAGATGAAAAAGCCCATAACAGGAGTAGAGTTTCAAGGGAAGAAACAGCAGTACCTCGAACAAGAAAAATCAAGCTGATTTATTTCAACATTTATGAGGGATTGAGATGGAAACCATTCAACCGAAGTCAGGAATGGCTTCAAAGATTATCTGGCTGTTTGTAGCCATTCTAGGTGCCGTTTCATTCGGCATACTAGCACTCAGTCGAGGCGAGCATGTCAATGCAGTTTGGCTGATCCTTGCAGCAATCTGTGTGTATAGCATTGCATATCGTTTTTATAGTTTATTTATTGCCAATAAAGTCTTTGAACTGAATGAGCGACGTTTAACGCCTGCCCATCGCTTAGCTGACGGCTTGGATTATGTACCGACCAATAAAAGCGTTTTATTTGGTCACCACTTTGCTGCGATTGCAGGTGCAGGCCCATTAGTCGGACCGATCCTTGCTGCGCAAATGGGTTATTTGCCGGGAACTATTTGGCTCTTGGTGGGTGTTGTTCTTGCCGGTGCGGTTCAAGACTTTTTAGTCTTGTTCATCTCAACGCGTCGTGATGGTCGTTCACTCGGTGAAATGGCAAAACAAGAACTAGGTTCTTTTGCCGGAATCATCGTGATGCTTGGTGCACTTGGCGTGATGATCATCATTCTTGCGGTACTTGCTTTGGTTGTTGTAAAAGCGTTGACCAACAGTCCGTGGGGTGTTTTCAGTATCGCGGCCACTGTACCGATTGCGATTTTCATGGGTATCTACATGCGATTTATCCGTCCGGGTAAAATTGCAGAAGTGTCGATCATTGGTTTTGTACTGATGATGGCAGGGATTATCTATGGTGGTGACATTGCACAGCACCCATACTGGGGTCCATTCTTTACTCTTTCAGGTACTGAACTAACTTGGTGGTTGATTGGTTATGGTTTCGTAGCTTCTGTATTACCTGTTTGGTTACTGCTTGCTCCACGTGATTACCTATCTACTTTCTTGAAAATTGGTGTTATTGCAGGTTTGGCAATTGGGATCATGTTTGCATTGCCTGAAATGAAAATGCCAGCGGTGACGCATTTTATTGATGGTACAGGTCCTGTATTTGCAGGCTCAATGTTCCCATTCTTGTTTATTACCATCGCCTGTGGTGCGATTTCAGGTTTCCATGCGCTCGTTTCTTCAGGAACGACACCGAAGCTTGTGAATAATGAAAAAGATATTCGCATGATCGGTTATGGCGGCATGTTGATGGAATCTTTTGTTGCGATCATGGCATTGGTCTGTGCAACGATTCTTGAGCCTGGTGTGTATTTTGCGATTAATGCGCCAGCAGCTGTGATTGGTACAACGGTTGAGTCCGCTGCAGAAGCAGTTCGTACATTAGGCTTCGTGGTAACACCTGAAGCATTGACCTTACTTGCACAAGAAGTGGGTGAAAATTCGATTCTGTCTCGTACAGGTGGTGCGCCAACATTTGCGATTGGTATGGCTCACATTATTACGGAAATTTTCAATAACCGTTCAATGATGGCATTCTGGTATCACTTTGCGATTCTATTCGAAGCACTCTTCATTTTAACTGCTGTGGATGCAGGTACGCGTGCATGTCGTTTCATGGTGCAAGATACAGTGGGTATCGTGGTTCCTGCGGTTAAGAACTCACATAACTTCTTCGGAAATCTGTTGGGTACCGCTGTGGCTGTCGCAGGTTGGGGCTTCTTCGTTTACCAAGGTGTGGTTGATCCGCTCGGTGGTATTAATAGCTTATGGCCGCTATTTGGTATTGGTAACCAAATCCTTGCTGCGATGGCATTGATCTTGGGTACAGTGATTTTATTCAAGATGAAAAAACAAAAGTATGTTTGGGTAACGATTATCCCAACAGTATTCTTGTTTATTACTTCAATGACCGCTGGTTGGCAGAAGATTTTCCACGAAAATCCAAAGATTGGTTTCTTGGCTCAAGCAGATCGTTTTAACGCAGCCATTGCGAAGAATGAATTGTTGGCACCTGCGAAAACCATGGCTGAAATGCATACGGTTGCATTGTCGAATCAAATCAATGCCGGTCTTTGTGCATTCTTTATGATTGTGGCATTTGTGATGTTATTTGCAGCGATTGGTGTGGTGCGTCGTGCTTTGGCAAATCCAAATCCATCGGTGAATGAAGCAGAAGCGATTTACCGTGACCCAGCTGAAATTAATCCGTCGAATTCAGCACATTAATAGGGGAATATGAATGAACCTGAAGTTTGCAAAAAGTGGAAAAACGGTGATTTATAAAATCATTAAAATGACCATTATGTCGCAGAAGGATCTAATTCTGAACCCGAAAAATTGGTCACGTATTGCGACGTTGTGGCAACGTTTACAGCAAAGCTTCCGCCTGATGGTGGGTGTGCCAGATTACCAAAACTATTTGGAACATATGGCAAAACATCATCCTGATTTGGAAGCGATGGATGCAAAAACATTTTATCGTCACTGTGTAGATGCACGTTATCCATCTACGGGCGGTGACATGAAGAAATGTCCTTGCTAATGCTTTGACTTGTGCTAAAAATCCAATAAAAAAAGCGTTCTTCGGGACGCTTTTTTTTTGCTGAATTGTGATCAGTCGAAGCGAAAACAACGCTTTTGTATACCCAATAAATATCAAGCGTATGTATTTAAAGTATTGAACTGGGTATTGCTTGGAGATAAACACTGTATTTTTAAATAAAACACTGTATTTTAGTCATTCATTTAACTTTTTTATTGGGGAATAAAAGGTGTTGTGGGGATCAGAGAAAAGCCAACAAAATATTACATCAACGCTTTTAAGTGAGCAGAGCCTTGCACCTTTTTACCCGAAAATAAATACTTTCCTCGAACAAATTAACCAAATTATTCTGGATAAAAATCAGCAAACCAAATTGGCTTTAGCTTGTCTATTGGCAGGCGGGCATGTGTTATTTGAAGACTTACCTGGTTTAGGAAAAACGACATTATCTAGCGCCTTGTCACATTTGGCGGGATTAAAGTTTCAACGGATTCAATTTACCAATGACATGCTGGCTAGCGATGTGATTGGGGTAAATATGTTTAATCAAAAAGAACATCATTTTGAGTTTAAATTTGGGCCGATTTTTACCCAAATTTTATTGGCAGATGAAATCAACCGTTGTAGTCCAAAGACCCAAAGTGCCTTATTAGAAGCCATGGAAGAGGGGTATGTGACGGTTGATGGTGTGCGCTATGCTTTGCCTCAACCATTTTGGGTGATTGCGACACAAAACCCTTTATTTCAAAGTGGTACTTATGCTTTGCCTGAGTCCCAGTTGGACCGGTTTTTAATGCGTTTGTCTTTAGGTTATCCATCGCGTCAGGCAGAGAAGTTATTGCTCCAACAAACTTCACGCCATGATCTGATTGCAGCATTAGCACATATCTTTAATGAAGCAGAAATTTTACAACTACAAGGTTTTGTCGAGCAGATACATCTGAGTGATCGTTTAATGGATTACATTTTGGATCTTGCTGCTGAAACACGTAAAGGGAGACATGGTCTTTCTACGCGTGGTGTTTTAGCCCTCAAAAAGGCGGCGCAAGCTTATGCGCTGATTGAGCAGCGAAATTATGTGAATCCTGATGATGTGCAAGCGGTGTTTGCAGCTGTAGTATCTCATCGAATTGGGTTGTCAGATCTTGAAGCCTTTAAGCTTTTAGAACAAGTTTCGATTCAATAAAGGAGTTGAACCTTGGCTTCAATGTGGCAGCAATGGATTGAACGTCGATTTAAAATTGATCAGCACAAGCAGCTGACTCAAAAAGATGTATTGATCTTTATCTATCAGCAAGGCTACTTGTATTTGGTGTTAATTTTCATCACCTTTATTGCAGGTGTGAATTATGCCAATAACTTGATTTTAGGATTTTGCTTTTTAATTAGCGCCGTATTCTGTATTAGTTTCTATATTACTTTTAAACAGCTTCATGCGTTGCAGATTCAAATAAATGTTGTTGATACACCGCAAGTAGGTGAATTACTTTCGGTCGAAATTTACTTTAAGCAAGATGCTGAACAGGCGCGATATTTGTGGATTAAAACAGAAAATCAGCTACATAAATTACTGTTCAATACGCAACAGCACTGTTTCCAGTTAAATTTTACAACCAGCCAACGCGGTGTTTTTCAGATTCCGCCAATACACATTTATAGTGTTTATCCTTTTGGTTTAGTTCGGGCCTGGACGTATTTGTATGCACAACACCCCGCGTGGGTTGCGCCACAAGCCAGTTGGCATTCCGTGGAAAATAAGCAACAACAGCAAAATTTTGAACCTGATCTTGATGAATTTCGCGAATTACGGAGTTTTCAGACGGGGGATTCACTTCATGCGGTGTCATGGAAACAAGCAGCACGAGGACAAGGCTTATATGTCAAAGTTTTTGAGCAATATGAAGATCTAAAGAAATTGGAGATTCATTATCACCATATGCCAGCTCAAAGTCATGAAGAAAAACTTAGCCTCATGATGGGTTTGGTCGAGCAGGCTGAGCAAAATCACGATCAATATGCACTGTATTTACCTAATGCTGAGTTAGCATCAGGCACTGGAGCACTGCATTTTTCCGAAGCTAAACGGTTATTGGCGCAGGCTTGATTTATGATTGAAAATACCATACGCCGCTCCATACTACTCACTTTAGCTTTGGTGCTCATTGCGCAAATGCTTTATATACCAGTGGTGACATCATTGGTATTTTTAGTCATTTGGCTTATTTTATTACTCAATACCCGCGCCAGTAAAAAACCATTTTCTAAAATTTTAACCTATGTGCTGACATTGACAGCATTATTTAGCATTTATATAAGCCATAAAACCTTTATTGGTGTTGATGCAGGGGTTGCAGTACTCAGTACATTTTTATTTGCTAAATCTTTAGAAACAAAAACACGTCGTGATGTGATTATTTTATTTAACTTTGCGATGTTTGTGATTGCCAGTAGCTTTTTGTTTAGCCAGTCTTTTGCCATGGCATTGGTTATTTTATTGGCGTTGTTGAGCTGTTTTATTGGATTATATCGTTTACAGACCGTTGGTTTTAGCCAAAACTCAGGCGGTGAAGTACAAGCGATTAAACAAGATATTGGGCATGTGGGAAAATTTATTGCCCTAGCTGTTCCATTCTTTATCTTATTGTTTCTCTTTTTTCCACGCCTCCCGCCGCTATGGCACATTCCTATTCCTGAAAATAAAGCCACAACAGGGATAAGTGATAGCATGTCTCCGGGCGATATTGCTGAGTTATCACAGTCGAGTAGTTTGGCTTTTCGTATAATTGGAGATATTCAAGCCTTGCCACCACGTACAGAGCTGTATTGGCGGGCGATGGCATTAGATGAATATGATGGTTCTAAATGGACCAGTCATTTTTTTAACCAGAACGTTATACAGCTGAATCCAGCCGAGTTAAAACCCAAGCGGACATTGAATTATCAATATTTGGCTGCCGACCCAAGTGTGATGTGGATTATGTCGTTGGAACAATCCGTTCCCAATGAAGCACGTTTTGCATTAGGTCAAGATGGTCGAATTACACCCTACCGATTAACAGCACGCACGGAGCCGATTCAACTGAAATGGTTAGGACGTGCAGAGCCGCCACAAATAAAAAATGTGGCTTTGCTTGAAAAATTAAATACTCGTTATGTTGAACACTTGGATGTTCAATCACAACAATTGGCCCAAACATTATGGCAGCGAAGTCATCAAAATCCCGAGCGTTATATTGCCGAAGTTTTGCAATGGTATAAACAAAATCGCTTTGCATATACCTTAAGCCCAGGTGTATTGGGGCAAAATCGGATAGATGATTTTTTATTCGGATCAAGACAGGGCTTTTGCGAACATTTTGCTTCGAGCTTTGCAATGTTGATGCGCTATGTTGGTGTTCCATCGCGTATTGTCGTGGGATATCAAGGTGGTCAATTAGCACCAGATGGAAAAAGTTGGGAAGTTCGTCAACTTGATGCACATGCGTGGACAGAGGTTTATATCAATCAACATTGGCGTCGTATTGATCCGACGGCCATGATCGCACCGCAGCGTATCGATGGGGGGATGCAGGATTATATGGAACAAGATCGGACAATTTTTGGGAGCCAGCAGTCGACTTGGGCCTATCAACAATTTTCGATGTTGAAAAAAGTCCGTGTATGGAGTGATTATGCGAGTTACCAATGGCAGAGCAAGGTGGTGGGTTATAATGCTGAATCACAACAACAATGGTTTAAAAAGCTCGGTACAAATTCTGCTTATGCAGGTGTTTTAATTCTTATTTTGAGTATTGGTGGCATTGTAGCATTATATTTTATATGGATTTTGCGGAAAAAAAGAAAAAGTTTAAGCCCGCTTGAAAGAGAAATTACCAATTTCGCAAAGAATTTACCCTTGAGCCAGCAAAAATTGACTTCTGAAAGTTTTCGGCATTGGTTACAACGTTTGGCAGAAAATGTACCTAAACATGAAAGGCGTTCATTTGAACAATCCATCAAGTTATTTGAGCAGGAAATTTACGTAGGTACTCCGCTAAGTTCTCAAGATATTCAATGTTTTAAGACTTTGCTTAAAACTTGTACGCAAAGTTTAAAAAACTCAGAAAAGGGCTTGTCATAAAAAATAAAAATGAATATGATGCTTGGACTTCAGGTGTATAGCTCAGTTGGTTAGAGCGCTACGTTGACATCGTAGAGGTCAGCAGTTCGAGTCTGCTTATACCTACCAAATTCAAAAAGCAGAATCAAAATGATTCTGCTTTTTTTTATCTGAAATTATTAGGGTCTGTTGACATTTACTGTTCATAATTAACCCTATAAAGGTAGCCATAAAAATATACAGGCTAAAGCAACAGAACTTTGATAATTCCTTTTGAGCTTGTCATATAGAGTAGCTATTCCTCTAAACTCCTTTAATCTGCAAAACATATTTTCAACTAAATGCCTGATTTTATATAAATACCAGTCCATATGGTCATTGTTCGATTTGCTATTCGTTTTCCTTGGTATATTCGCTTTGGTGCTTGTTTTCCTGATCTGTTCACGCAGTGGTTCTGAATCATAGCCTTTATCTGCGCATACGACTTATGTCTCTTTTAAATCTAATGTTGATATTAAATCAGGTGCAACTTTAACATCATGTGTGGTTCCATCGGTAATCATGAAATCAATAGGATTGCCATGTGCATCAACAATCAAATGTATTTTTGAGGAGTTTCCTCCTACACTTTTAGAAATAGATTGATTCGATATGCCGGCAGAATGTTGATGAGCACGTACATGAGAGCCATCAATAAAAATCCACTCCATATCGGGGCATGAGGCTAGTAATTTGAATAATCTAAGTAACTTACCGCTGCTTGACCAACGATTAAAACGTTTGAAAATAGAGTTTGAATGACCAAAACAAGAAGGAATATCTCGCCACGGACAGCCTGTTCTAATTCTATAGAGAATAGCTTCAATAAAATTGCGTAAATTTGAGTTGTGGTGAATGGATAAATTACGCAGAATAACTTTCAACTTTTGCCAGTGTTGATCTGTCAGTATGGTACGAGGCATAGCGAATAGTAAAATTGGGTTTGGCGATTTGATTTTACTACTTCGCTATTTTTTTAAGCTAAAAGTGTCAACACACCCTAATTAAAGTGTTATTAAGACTATAGTTAAATCAAATCTACTTATATGTAAGGTGTTCTTCGCAATCGTTTTCAATCGTATTTGGCTTGAATAGATTCATATGGATTGAGTCGTAAAATCATCATGAGATGGAATTGGGTGTAAATGCATCTATGTGCAAATACATCAATTTGGATATTGATTGTTTAAGTGATTAAGCCAAACTTCTTTGGCTCATATTTCTGCGTTTATGACTATATAGCAGTGCATTATACAATGTATGCTATAGCGGATTATTTGAAACAAAAAAGCCGCATTCTATGCGGCTCTTAATTGAACAAATAAATTATGCATCTTCAGTTTCTAAAATTTCGAAGTCATGGGTAATTTCTACACCACCATCCATCAGCATTTTACTAGCAGAACAGTATTTTTCAGCAGAAAGTTCAACCGCTTTTGCAACTTGCTTTTCCTTCACGCCATGACCAGTGACTACAAAGTGCAAATGAATTTTAGTGAATACAGCAGGAATAGTGTCGGCACGTTCTGCATTTAATTCACAACGAACATCGGTAATGTCTTGGCGTGCTTTCTTTAAAATCGTCACAATATCGAAAGATGCACAACCACCAAGTCCTGTTAAAATCAGTTCCATTGGGCGCGGACCACGGTTTTCACCGCCATATTCTTGTGATCCATCCATCATAACAGTGTGACCACTTTGAGTTTTTGCTTCAAAAGCAACATTCTCTAGCCAATGAACACTAGTTTGCATTGCAAGTCCCTAAAAAAAGCTATAAATTTACGCAGTACCTGTACACTAACATAAATTGAGTTGATAAGGAATTTCAACTCTTACGTGTGACAAGTTCACTTTAGGTCTTGTGCGATCTATAAATTATCCATATTCGGAAACTGTTAGCATGACTTCAAACTTTTCACAACTTAGCACAGATGCGCTATCTCCGGGGCAGTTACCTGAGTCGGTGAAGGCATTATTAAAACGTGCATATATTAATCGTTACCCAAAACGTACAACAATCATTGATGCGGGCTCAGAATCTAAATCTTTGTATTTAATTCTTAAGGGTTCAGTATCTATCATTTTACGCGAAGATGATGAGCGTGAAATTGTGGTTGCGTACTTAAATGCGGGTGACTTTTTTGGGGAAATGGGTCTATTCGAAGCAAATGCACAGCGTACTGCAGAAGTGCGTACGCGAGATGTATGTGAAATTGCTGAGATTACCTATGAAAACTTTCATGAATTAAGTAAACAATACCCAGACTTAAGTTATGCGGTATTTGCACAGCTTGTACGCCGTCTTAAAAATACGACGCGTAAAGTAACTGACCTTGCGTTTATTGACGTGTCAGGTCGAATTGCACGTTGCTTAATTGATTTATCTTCACAACCAGAGGCAATGATTTTGCCGAATGGTCGTCAGATTCGTATTACTCGTCAAGAGATTGGTCGTATCGTGGGTTGTTCCCGTGAAATGGTTGGTCGTGTTCTAAAAACACTTGAAGAGCAAGGCATGATTGAAACTGATGGTAAAGCGATTCTAATTTTTGATGCATCGCTTGAAGATAAAAGTCAATTGGCTTCTGACGAATTTGACGACGAAGAATAGGGTCTGTTGACATTTGTTGATTAAAAAAATAGCGAGATAGTAAAATTAAATCGCCAAACCCAATTTTACACTCGCTATGCCTCGAACAATGCTAAATGATCAACACTGGTCCAAGTTACTTGCT